>JAJYOS010000072.1 GCA_021796055.1 Bacteroidota bacterium | reverse complement strand
CGTCGTAGGTGATCTGAGTGAAAGCTCCGATGTGAGGAGTAATCTCACCGCCGAGGAAAAGGCTGAGCTGCTGAGGGAATTCCATATTGCCCGTCTTAGTCCCCGGAACCGGCTTGGCCACGTTATTGTAAGAGGCCTGCACCATCGCGGACATCAGGAAGTTCCTGAGAAGTTTCAGCGCACCCTGATCTCCCTTCGCCTTCGCATCTATTGTCTGGCGTCCCACCATCGTGTATCCGTTCAGCTTGAAGTTCCTTCCGAAGGGCGTCAATTCCGGAAAGGAATAGTGACACGAACTGCAAGCCAGCCCGGTTTGGCGGGCATAACTTGGAATGGCGTACGCATTTCCATTTAACACCACGAACGTTAAAGCCCCCACTATGATGAGGGCCATTCTTTTTCCAAATGTTTGAAACATTGAACTGGTCCTTGTTTTTGTTGAAGCACTTATCATTCGTACTCCTCCTGCTTAGTTTGTCTAGTTATTATCAGCATTAACCTCTGCAGGCATCGGGAAAGGACTGGCGGGCCTGCTTGTCGGAATCTCGAAGCCAAGCTAGCGAAATCCGCGTCCCACTCCGATGCCGCTCCGTAATCATCAATAGCCATGCCATAGAAAACGACGAAATTTCTCAATAATTCTACTAAATCCTTACGGGAGAGTCAAGAGTTTGGGGCGGACGCGACTATTTGCCCCCGAAGAGCTGCATAGGTTGGCAACAGGAATACACGAAGCAGAGAAGGTCCACGTTAGCTTAACAAGCTTAACTCTCTACGATCATTCACCAAGAAAGATAGCCACCGGCTCGCTGATTCGATTTAGCGAATAAGCAAATTCAAACTCTCATATCCCATCGTTGGCAGCCATCACAGCAGTATTCTTTTGCCAAAAGTCTTCGGTCTCAAAGAACCTACACTATCTTAGACCGATTGCGAGCGCCTTGGTTGATTTTGACGCAGTCGGGTGTTGTTTAATTGGCTCTAAATGATTAAATATTGGTGTGAGGAGTGATATTGTCGGAGAGGAGACTCCGGTAGAACTGAGATAAGCAAAAAAACAGATAGGCGCCTTTATGAAATCTTTGAAGAAGGCAATATCGGCTTATCATCACTACTACTTGGCAAGAAAATAACCTCGTCTCCAATGTCATTTCAGACGACACGGTTAGTTGAGTAAACTTCCTGTCGCCACAGATCCCAATCAAAGATCCGAAGGAAGCGCCTGCAAACGTCAGGTCTCCCTTAATATTTGACAAGCAACTGAAAGCACCACAAAAGGAACTGACGTTGACACTACCTAGTCCTCTATCCAATGGGTTCCGCTTCATCGGAGTTCCGTGCATAGAGAACAATTCGGATCGTCAAAATAGACAATGAACCATCGGACGACCGTTGCGGTGGAAGAACAAACGCTACAGGCCCAACGGTTTCTAATTCTAGTCTGAAACAAATCCTAAGGAAGGGTTATGGAAAAATCAGAAGAACCCAAAATTCCGGAACAGCACGACCCGTCTCGAAGATCTTTCTTGAAAATCGGCACGGGAGTGATCGGGGGATTCGCAACGCTCATACTTGCGGTTCCCTTTCTGGATGCTCTAGTCAGTCAATCTTTAAGAATCAAGATCGGCAAGTTTGTTAACGCAGGTCCGGTCTCCTCGATTTCAAGCGGTAATCCACAAAAAGTGTTTTTCGATGAGCGCGACAGAGATGCTTACATCGAAGAGGTGGAAAGACGCGATGTATGGGCGCTCAAGAACGGTGATAACGAAGTGACAGTGTTTTCACCCATTTGCCCTCACCTTGGTTGCCGATACAACTGGCACCCGGAGCGCGAGGAATTCATATGTCCGTGTCACGGCAGTGTCTTTGCCAAGGACGGGAAAGTTCTGCACGGTCCGGCCCCGCGCCCGCTGGACACTCTCCCAACGAAAATACAGGACGGCGAATTGTACGTTAAGTGGGAACGATTCAAACTGGGCGTTCCTAAGAAGATAGTCGTATAGGAGGAGAACTGCAGATGCTTTCAAATGTACAAGAATGGATTAACGATCGATGGCCTGTAAAAGAGGTATGGAAGGCTGCCACTGAGGAAGAAATACCCGGTGGTGCCAGTTACGCGTACGTCTTTGGAAGTGCCACATTATTTCTTTTTCTACTTCAAATTGTCACTGGTATTTGGCAAATATTTTACTATGTTCCGACGACCGATCACGCTTACCAGTCGCTGTCTTACCTGCGGTTGAACGTTCCCTTCGGTTGGTTGATTCACGGACTTCATTTCTGGGGAGCGACGGCAATGATTGTCCTAGTCGCCGTTCACCTTTCTCGAGTATACATCTGGGGAGGTTACAAGAAGCCTCGCGAGCTTACGTGGCTCTTGGGAGTGCTCCTTCTCCTCTTCACAATGGCAATGAGCTTCACCGGAGCGGCACTTCCATGGGATGAGACAGGATACTGGGCCTCCGAAGTCGGTACCAGTATTGCCGGAACCACCCCATTTCTCGGTAATGTAGCAGTTGACCTACTTCGCGGCGGAGCGCAGATGGGACAGCTGACGCTGTCGCGCTTTTTCATACTTCACGTGGCCATCATCCCCGCGATTCTTCTTGCGTTCATCGCTCTCCACTTGGTAGCTTTCCGAAAGAAAGGAAGCGTCGGTCCGTGGAACGAATCTAAGAGAAAACGTATCGGCGCGTTCTGGCCTGACCAGGTCTTTAAAGACGCTTTCGTATTCACTATAATACTTCTTATCCTGATTGGTCTCGCCGCGTTCTTCGCGCCACCATTCTCCGGCCCAGCCGATGCTATCGACACCACTTTTCAACCGAAGCCGGAATGGAATTTCCTCTTCCTGTATCAGGCTATCAAAGCGTTTCAGGGCCCATGGGAACCAGTCGGCACAATCGGTATCCCGACAGCTCTTTTCGCTTTCTTCTTTTTGCTCCCCTTCGTTGATAAGAACCCCGAACGAAATCCTCGTAAACGTCCCATCGCGATGCTGATTGGATTCATCATTGCCGGTGGAATAACGACACTGACGATTACCGGATATTATAGCCATCCTGGCGCGAAGCAAAACGGCGGATCGGTAGCCACCGCATCGGCTAAACCTGGAAAAGCCGCAACTGTCGAGACCGTCTCGGCCAAACAACCTGAACTCCCTCCGTTATCGCCTGCTCAGAAGTCAGGAGCCACAAAAGGAGCGCAAGTCTTCGCGACGATGGGATGCACTGCCTGCCACACCGTCAATGGCGTGGGCGGACATGTTGGACCGGACCTTTCAGGAGAAGGACTCAAAGCCCATTCCGCTGCCTGGCTGACGACCCAAATTCGCAATCCGAAATCACATGATCCGAAAACGGTCATGCCTCCGTTTACGATGTTGAGCAACGTACAGGTCGGCGAGCTTGTTGATTATTTGACGAGCCTTCGGAGCACGGCTGCTCCGGCCGCAGCTCCCTCCACGTCCGTCGCTTCTCATACTCCTCAGACTCCGCCGCCAAACGTCAGGGTTATCCAGCTTCCCTCTCAAGTTGGCGAGCCGGGGCTCGCAGCGAGTATGGTAGGCAATGTCGGACATGGTAAGAAGCTGTTCGATGCCAACTGCGCGAGCTGTCATGGAATGGCGGGCAAAGGCGGCGTCGCAAACCCCGGTTCCTACCTTGGTACAATTCCGGCGCTTGACCCTGTCCGGCCCGAATTGTTCAGCAAGGATCCGGCAGTATTTGCGGACAATCTAGACCGCTTCATCGAAAACGGCGCGGCGCCTCCGGGACCCAGCCCACAGAAGGCAATGGCTCCCATGAGCATGGTCGGCTATGGTAAGACACAGTCTCTTACTCAGCAGGAGATTTCCAATATCATAGCTTACATCATGAGTCTGAACGGCGTCAACCGAGCCAAGATTCTGCACCCGGGTATAGCCCCGAAGACCTTCTTCTTCCTGGCACTCGGAATATTCATACTCCTCTGGCTAATTCTCGGAACGATGAGGTTGGTCTCCACGCAAGGAAAGACTACAGCATCATCCGAAGCTGAGAAGAAATAAACATTACTGTTCCCCACGCGGAATCACATGCCTGGTTAAAGCCCAGGCATGTGATTGCGGGGAGGAATGTTCCAAACATTTCTCCCTCCCTTTATACGATATCGATAACAACACCCCACCCATGCCATGCATCCGGGAATGCTCTATAGATATGGACTTCCCTTTTAACGGCATCATTTCACGTTATCGTTGAATTACAACTGGGGCCTGGTGTGCCTGACATATCGATCTTGGTACCGCGAAGACAACGACAAGAAATAGGAATGTTTGGAGCACGCCTCCCCGACATGCGAGACCAAGCTTCAATTCTCATTCAAAAGATCAATGTCATGGGGGAATCCCGCATCACTGCGAGTGAAAAGATGGAGCCTAACCATCACATCACGTAAGAATGAAGCTCAGGACCTAATAGCCGTGAGACGGCTGTTCAGCACCCCGCAAAAAAAAGCAGCGACCAGATTCTTCCAGCCGCTGCTATCCTTTTAAACCCAAATACAATTTCCTTACTTCGTGTAGGTGGCCGTGCCGTTCTTCTCTTCCGTCTGGTAGACGTTCATGATATATTCGGCAACCGCTTTTACCTGAGCCTGATTAAGCCCCTGTTTAGGCATCGGCGGGTAACCTTGCAGGACTTGCCGCGGATTCATAATGAAATCTTCCAGCTTGCTCATCTTTCCTTCGTAACCGCCTAGCACCATGTTGTAGGCGGGCCCGACTAATCTGTTATGGAACCTATGACAAGCGCTGCAGGTCTGCGTGAATATCTTCTCACCGCTGATCTTGGCCGTCTGCACTTCGGGGAGCTCTGAAAGCATCTTGTCATAATTATCAGCCATCAGCTGATAATGAGCCTGATTAGATTTGCTGAACGAAACGCCCTTCGCGGTCATCCATACTCCGACCATCACTACCACACCTATGAAGGCAAAGCTGCCGAGGTAAACCTTACGCAGCCTGAGCATCCGATAGAAGAAATGCACGAGTACAAAAGCAATTAGCAACCCGAGGCCTGCGAGACCGAATACAGCACCGTCTTTCGCGGCGGAAGGGACCAGTGTTAGATCGATGAAGATGATCAGAGGCTGCACAATCGCGAAAAGGAGGCCGGCATTCATCGCAAACCGCTTCACGAACGACGAGTAGGCTTCATTGTTCGCGGCGCCCACTCCGCCATCCCAAATATAGAAAAAGAACAGGATAGCGGCACTTTCGATAACTACAGCTGCAGTTATGAAGTGGATAAAACTCCAAATTGTAGTCCACGAGAAAAGCACTGCAAACGTGCCTGCATCCTGCGGCCAGGCCTGGCTGTTAAGCGCAAGATTAGAACCGCCCATAAACACCCACATCCCGATCCAAAGCATCGCCGTACCGAACAGGCCTGCCCGGCGCCTTGTCTGATGGGCCGATATCTCCATCGCGTCCATGTCGACAAGGCTCGCGTCTCCGATTTCAGATTTCTGGGATGGTGTAAGCTTCTTATACGATTCGACAAATCCTTCAAGCCTGAAGCTGTACCTGTAAGCGATAAGGAACATGAAGCCACTGATGACGAGAATCGCTGAAGCTGTCATGAAATTCGTGACATCTGCGTTCGTGTTATACAGAAGCTCCGCGTAGATAAGAATGATCGTCACGATCGGAAGTCCGGCCAGAGCCGCGACGACACCTTTGCCAGGCAAAGCCACATCGATGAGATTTCTGGCAAAGTGACGGTAGATGTCATTCCCCTTCTTCAACCCTTTACGATTGAAGAAGAGCGAAAGCGTGGAGCCCGTCGCGGCTATTCCGATGTAAGTGACGAACATTGTCGACACGAAAGACAACAAATAGTAAAGGAGTGTAAGGCGTTCACCCGATTCGGGATTCACAAGGTTGTTTAAGAAATGCATCTGGCTAAAGCCTCCATGGTGAGATCATTTTGAAAAGTATATCAACTAGAACCAAGACCGTGACGGCAAGTACGTAAATGTTAATTTTCATGAAAGCAGATTTGTATGCCCGTTTGTCGCCGTAGTGTTTTACTATCGACCACGTCGCGATACTTAGCCATGCTCCGAGACCAAGCAGAAGAGCTCCCCCCACCATTCCTTCAACGACTCCCGTCACGGGGAAAAACAGCGAAATCGCCACAAGAGCAAGCATCCATACATACGTGCCGACGGCAAACTTCTTTTCGGACAAATGTCTTCGCATCGTCGGGAAACCAGCCCTCTCATAGTCACTGCTGTATATGTCCATCAACAACCAGAAATGAGGGATCTGCCAGACGAAAAAATACATCGCAACGACGAGTAGCTTGGGATCCGCGAGACTCCCGCCTGCCGCTGCCCAACCCGCCATCACCGGAAGCGAACCGACAAACGAGCCGGGAATAACCGCGTATGCCGTCTTTTTCTTAAGCGGAGTATAAATAGCGTTGTACCACACCATCGCAAGCAATGACAGCACAAGAGCCTCGAGATTTCCCCATACGAAAGTCACGACAGACCCCAAAACAACCAGGCCGATGAGAAGAAAGAGGGCCGATCCGGGGGCGATTGTGCCCGACGGTAACGGGCGTCTCTGCGTGCGGTGCATCAGCGCGTCGCTCTCCCGCTCTTGGTAGTGATTAAGCACAGCGGAACCGCTGGCAACCAGAAAGATCCCGAAAGAAGACGCGACCATCTTGAAGGAAATAGCGCCAGACGCTAGAACAAAACCAAAGAGCGCTGACATGCCGACAAAGAAAGTGATCTTGATCTTCACAAGTTCTGCGACAGCGTTCGTGATTTCCCTGACGTGGTCGAGGCGTCCCGTTGCCGGAAAACTAAGCGCTGCAGAGCCCTCTCTTCCTACCCTCGCCGAGGACAGGTCATGTCGAATTCCGGTCATCCGATTGTCATTAACTTTATTATTTTCCATTACTTCACATCTTTGTTGATTTATCCTTCGACAAGTAACCTAAGAAGCATGTGCTTTGGGGACTGTACTCAGAAATATATCGTCGAATCACCTAGCGCCACTTTGGGTTCGGCTGTGCTGCTGGAGTTTATCCATCTGTCGAATGTGGTATCAGGGAGAACGATCATCTTGGTTTTCATTAGCGCGTGGTCAAGTCCGCAATACTGAGTGCAGACCACGTCAAAGATGCCAAGATGCTCGGGAATCACCACCATATGGCGGACCCTGTCGGGGAGCGCGTCCTGCTTTTCCCTGAAAGCGGGAAGATAAAAACTATGAATTACGTCGAGCGACTTGATCAGGCAATCTATCGGTCTTCCCTTTGGAACGTAAAGGGTATCGGTACGCTTTCCGTTCATATACTCGAAAGAGAAACTCCACTGGCGAGCAAAGACCTTCACGGGCATTGCATTCTTGGGTACGGTCCGTATCTGCAGGTAAGCTTCCCAACCCACGTAGAACATCGCTAGCACGAGCACCGTAGGTACAACTGTCCAAAATATCTCGAGAGGTACGTTTCCCGGTATGCTTGTCGCTCTTGGATTTCTCTTATGGTTGTATTTGAAGACAAATACAACCATAGTGACAATTACTATCAGAAAGAGGATGATGCTCGAGATTACTATGAATCTCATAACATCATCAACAGCCTGTGCGTGGTTCAGTGCGTACGGCAATAATCTCATTTCATGCGCCTCATCGTCTGAAATAAACGTCTGCAAATGTAAGGAGGAAGATCACGCTGAGCACTCCTCCCGCTATCGCGACGAAGATTTTGAAAATTTTATCCTCATACTTGACATGCATGAAGACATTCACCACCAACGACGACTTCACCAATGCTATAATTAACGCTATGACCAGTGTGAAAGCCGCCAGGTTGATTCCTGCGACCACCGCAGTTATCGCGGTAAGCGCCATAAGAGCCAGCCAAATGAGGACATAAATCCCGTAGCTGGTCGGCGCGCCCTTGTGTTCGGTTAAAGTCTGCTGTTCCATCATTCTCTCCGTCAGTTAACCAGGTAAAATAGTGGGAACAAGAATATCCAAATGATGTCGATCAGATGCCAGTAAAGTCCCGCGGCTTCCAGTCTCACCGTGTCTTCCTGTGTTATCTTCCCTTTCACAATAAAGATCAACATTACGGTAAGTAATCCGCACCCAACCAGTACGTGCAATCCGTGGAGGCCGGTCATCAAATAATACATCGCGAAGAAAAGTTCGAAGCCGCGAGGGTGCTTGAACAACATCGGAGATCCCGGGTAGATCCCTTCGTGGATTTCAGTCGACCATTCGGCGTACTTGATCACCAGGAATCCGAGACCGAGCGCTATGGTGGATGAAAGGAACGTGACCGAGAGCCATTTCTTGCCTCTCTCGAGGGCGGTGATCGACAGCGCCATGGTAAGACTGCTTGTGAGTAACACCATAGTGTTGACAGTGCCGAACAATGTATGTGTATACATTGCGGCCTCGTGGAACTCCTTTGTGTAAAAGTATCTGTAAGCGGAGTAAAGAAGGAACATCCCGCTGAAAAGTAGGAGCTCAGTCATGAGGAAAAGCCACATCCCCATTTTTATTCCGTGGACATCCTTCTTCGGGTGTTCGGCGTGTCCGGTATGTTTTGCGGATTCAGGCAAAGAGATTTCGCTCAACGTGTTAACGCCTCCTCATGATAATATGGCTCGTGTATGACAACTGGTTCTTCTTCGAAATTCTCATGTGTCGGCGGAGAGGCCGTCTTCCATTCGAGCGTCGTCCCTCCCCAAGGGTTCGGTCCAACACGCGGACCTTTAATGGAACCGTGGATGAGGTTGACAAACATAACTATCAGGCCCGCAACCAGGATCCACGAACCCACTATCGAAATGTGCTGCATAGTCTCGAACTGCGGTAGGTAAGTAAAATACCTTCGCGGCATCCCTTCATATCCCATGATGAACATCGGGAAATAAAGGAGGTTGAAGCCAATGAACATTACGAGCAAATCCCAGCTCGCAATTTTCTTATCATACATCCTCCCAAACATCTTAGGGAGCCAGTAGTGCAACGCGCCGAAGAATATGAAGACGCCGCCGCCGAATATTATGTAATGGAAATGCGCCACAACAAAATAAGTTGCGGTAAGATGGACGTCTGTCGCCAGGGATCCCAGCACTAGACCGCTCAAGCCACCGATCGAGAACAGGACCATAAAAGCCATTACGAAGAGGAAAGGAGGCTGAGGATCGATCGACCCTTTATACATCGACGCGACCCAATTGAACACTTTTATGCCGCTTGGGATGGCTACTATAAAAGTCAGGAATGAGAAAATCATGTCCGCCTGCTGCGACATTCCCGCCACAAACATGTGATGACCCCAAACGAGGTAGCCAATGAAGGCTATCGCCAGACTGGACATTGCGATAGCTTTATATCCAAAGATCGTCCTCCGGGTAAATGTGGCGATGATTTCTGAGACTATGCCCATCGGCGGAAGAATCATTATGTACACCGCTGGATGCGAATATATCCAAAACAGATGCTGGTACAAGACCGGATCGCCACCAGCAGCGGCGTTAAAAATACCGACTCCGAAAACGCGTGAAATTACGATGAGCAGAAGCGTAATAGCAAGAACTGGCGTCGCAATAATCTGGACCCAGGAGGTAGCGTACAGCGCCCAAACAAAAAGCGGCATTTTGAACCACGTCATGCCGGGCGCCCTCAAGCGGTGTATAGTTGTAAGAAAGTTGATACCGGTGAGAATCGACGAGAAACCTACGATGAAAACGCCGAAGACTGCTATCGTTACACCTGTGGTCGTCCTAAGGCTGTATGGTACATAGAAGGTCCAGCCGGTGTCCGGAAGGCCGTTTACGAACAGAGCCGTCAAAATCACCGCAGCTCCTATTATGTACAAGTAGAAGGAGAAGAGGTTCAGTCTTGGAAAAGCAACATCCCTCGCGCCGATCTGAAGCGGTAGGAAGAAATTGCCGAGCGTCACGGGGATGCCCGGGATGACGAACAGGAAAATCATTATAACGCCGTGAAGTGTGAAGAGCGCGTTATAAACTTGCGGCGGGAAAAGCTTGCCGCCCGGCGAGATCATTTCCAGACGGAGCAGAATGCCGAGCACGACACCGACGGAAAAGAAGCTGAACAGCATTATCATGTACATAATGCCTATTCGCTTATGATCTGTCGAAAGGAGCCAGGCGGCCAGCCCCTTGTGCTTTCCTGTATTCTCCAGGTAACTCCCCTCTACGACAGGAATGTCCTGCGGGGGTAATGCAATATCAGCCATTTCTCAATTTCCTCCCTTGGCCTTTGCTTTCTTGAGTCGCTTTGTCGTCATAAGGAATATGATGAATGCGAGCATGAATATAGTGGTTCCCCACCCTACGACTGAAAGAGCATCGAAAGAATATCCGGAGCCCGCAGCGTCGTAGCTGAAACAAACCTTCAACACACTTCCGATTATCGGCGCGAATGAATTGTTCGCCGCCTCCATTATCGCCATCTGCACATCGATGGGTGTGAACGTCGTCCCGTAAATGTACCTCGCGATCTTCCCTTCTTTGCTCACGAAGATGAGCGCCGTGGGATGCGTGAACATATCACGGTCATCCCTCATAAAATAAAAACCTACTTCATTTGTCAACTTATGGATTGTCACGCTGTCCCCGGTAAGGAACCTCCATGCGTCGGCAGGGATTGGCCGCCTGGCCATCCTAACGTACTCTTCCTTTTTCTGGCGAGCACGCTTGGGAGTGTCGTTCGGGTCAAAACTTATCGTAGCTATCCTGTAATCTTTGCCGGGCATGTCTTTCATTTTCTCGACTACCTGCTGTATACCGCCGAACACCCTGTCGCATATGCCGGGACAAGTATAATATCCGAGATCGATAATCAACGGTTTCCCGTCCGAAATTTGAGCAAGCGTTATCGGGTTGCCCTGCTCGTCCTTAAAAGTGAGATTCATATCAATTGTCTTCCCGAGCTGCTGGACAATTCCGACGTTCGGATGCCCGACATCTTCGGCAAACAGGCTCTTCGCCGGATTTACAATGAAACCGATCGCCGCAAGTATCAAAACTGTTTTTAGAATCTTTGTCATCTTCGTCCTCTCAAAAAGGATTCCTACTTTCTTACTTTTCTTACTATGTATGTCATCGCTCATCGTTTCGTCAAAAGAATCATCACCATACGAGAATCAGCTCTTCCCCACAACGCGTGATGTGCCGATGAGAAGCCTAGTCATCTCCAGCCGCAGAATTGCCCGGCTGACCGACCATTTTAGCGAGCGTCTCAACATCGGCTTTTGTTTCCTTGGGAAATCCTTTGAATGACCTGATGTAGCTTATGATGGCGAGTCTATCTTTAATTGATATAGAGCTGAAAGGGGGCATCGGACTTCCGGGGATTCCATCGGTCAACGTTTTGAACATCCCTGATGCCATGCGTCCGTTTATCCATCCTTTAGCGGAATGGAAGTTGCGGGGCTTCGGCTTGAGAGCCGCGGCAGCTGGGCCATCCCCTTCACCGTTCGCGCCGTGGCAGGCGACGCAGTCATTCATAAAGAGGCCTTTCCCTTTAGCGATCATCGAAGCAGGAGGGGAAATTAGGCTCGCGAATTGGGCATCGGATGCTGGGAGGGCCGTAGTCTTTGGCGCTTCTTTGTCTTCCTTCGCCTCTTCAACATTCTTGGCTGGTGCCGATACCTTTTTTCGGTGAGTCCCCTGAGTTGGTTCCGAAATTTCGCTCGTTCCAACCGAAACTTGACTCGAATTGGCTGCTACGACGGGGTGATTACCAGCGGCGACGGCAGGTTGGATCGTCGAAACTTGATTCTTCTGTCTCGCATTATAGAGAAAAACCATCGCCGCAACAATTCCGGCGAAGTACAAATAGTATAGTGGACGCCACCATCTCCATTTCAAGAAATAAGGGGCGTGCTCTTCCTGCTTTCCGCTTTGTAGATTTGGTTCCATCAGCTGCTTACCTGATTTTTAGATACAATATGCTCAATCGCTGCCGCGCTTCTCATCAACAGTGGATCGCGGCCTTGTACTTACTTTATATAGAAATGCTCTTCAGTCGCATTCGACATCGAGCAATTGAGGATCATCAGGCAACCAAGATGCTGATAGAAAATCGCCGCTCCCGCTGATCTCGGGATGGCATACAGCCCTGGGTGGTTCGAGCCGCCTGCAACCTGCCGTCCGCAAAGACGAACACGTCGCGTGTACAGTCGGACTCGTTAATAGATTGTCGACCAAGTGGAGTATGATTCTGGCATGAATGCAAGTCGTGGCAACGCACTAACACGCACCTCGGCATACCATCTTCACTCTTTTCCCGGTCGAGATACAGACTGCAATGCAAAATGAATCGTTAATCGTCAGCAAAAGAATCAACAATTTTTCTTGTACTTAGTTATCACTGGAACTGCAACAACAAGTCAGTCCCTGAATTTTTCCATTGTTCTCGATGCCGGGTCTCGAAATCGTCCGATCAAGACTGCTGAAACCGCTTGTTGTAAATTAAGCGCGGCGGGAAACCACCTCTCTGTAGTCTCCTTCGAAACCTCGACATTAATATAATTTCATACGTCATCCATTTCAATGCAGGAAAATCTAAAAAGTTCCTCAGAAACTGGATGTCGAGTGTCTTTTTACTTAAGTCTTAGGATTGTTTGATCTTTTTCGACGATTTGCCCCTCGTGCACAAGCAATTCGGCAACTTCAGAGTCTGCCGCTGTCCGTATCTCATTCTCCATCTTCATCGCTTCGAGAATAATGAGTTTTGCCCCCTTCTTAACTTTTTCCCCCTCAGCTACAAAGACTTTCACCACGAGCCCCGGCATCGGCGCCTTGATCTCCGAGTGACTGTGTCGCGCCGAGTCGGTTGACTCAAGGCTCCTCAGGAGAAGATCACGGTCGCTCAACACTTCCATCCGTACGATTCCGTTAGATGTAATCACTTCGATCCCCTCGCCATTACCTGAGTAAATTATCTCCTCGACCCCCTCCCCCAGCTTAACAAGAAGTCTGTTCTTCTCTTCCCGAA
>JAJYOS010000071.1 GCA_021796055.1 Bacteroidota bacterium | reverse complement strand
GGAGTTTCTAGACAATGCTACAATACGTGCGGTCGAGGATTTCGCGCATCTCGGTCTCGACAAGGAAACCGGCGCGATACTCCTTGTCGAAGTTGACGGTCCGCGTTCCGCCGTTGAGGAGGATGCGTCAGCCATCGAAGCAATTTGCGTGAAATCCGGAGCGAAGAGTGTCCGCCTTGCGAAGGACGAAGCCGAGGGCACAAAGCTGAAATCCGCGAGGAAGTCCGCCTTCTCGGCTCTTGCCAGGATTCGCCCGACGACCATCCTCGAAGATGCCACTGTTCCGAGGAGCGAGCTCGCCACCATGGTCGATTTCATAAATGTGACGGCAAAGAAACATGACATCGAGATAGGGACCTTTGGCCACGCTGGCGACGGCAACCTTCATCCGACGGGACTTACCAACGAACGCGACCATGCCGAGATAGCGCGCATCGAGTCGGCGTTCGAAGAGATCTTCAGGAAAGCGGTGGACCTTGGCGGAACTATAACTGGCGAGCATGGAGTCGGTCTGGCCAAGAAGAAGTTCATGGAGTCGCTCTACGATACGCCGTTCATAAAAATGATGAAGAAAACGAAGGAGATGCTCGATCCGAACTGTGTGTTGAACCCGGGGAAGATCATTTCAGTCGCTCCGCGTTGCGAAGGGGCGCTGCCGAAAAGCCGCGAACAGATAGAGAAACTCACGTCCCAAATGGAAAATCCATCGGAGGCCTACTTCTGATGAATCTCCAGGATTCCAAAATAAAATCCGTTTCCAATCGCGAAGCGGCGAAGTCCACGGCGCCGGACGGAAGATTTCATCTGGCAATCTCGGAAGAGCTCATTACCCAGTGCATGCACTGCGGTCTTTGCCTTTCGGTCTGTCCCACATACGCGCTCACCGGACTCGAGAGAAGCTCGCCGCGCGGGCGAATCCGTCGGATGAAGAGTGTGATGGATGGTACAATACCGGTTACCGGGACTTTCGAGTACGAGATGAATTTCTGTCTCGACTGCCAGGCCTGTCAGACCGCCTGTCCGGCCGGTGTGAAATACGGCGAACTCGTCGAGGCGGCGAGGGAATATATTCAGGTGAACAAGAAGGGGTTTAAGCTCAAGCGCCTTCTTATAAAGAATTTCTTCATGGGGAGGAGCGGCTTGCGCGCGGTCGCTACCGTGCTTCGCTTCTATCAGAAAATCGGACTTGAAAAGGTTGTGATCTTCCTCTCCAGAATTGTCCCGATTGGTATTCTAAAGCGCGCAAGGCTCCTTCCGCAGCTGTCGGATAAATTCGCGATAGATGTGCTCCCTGAAATGGTGGAGCCAAAGAGCGCCGAACGTGGAAAAGTCGCCGTGCTGACGGGTTGCGTTATGGACGCCATGTTCGCAGAAGCCAACCTGGATACTGTCGATGTGCTTCGCGAAAACGGATGGCGTGTCGCCGTTCCTCACGAGCAGGTATGCTGCGGATCCGTAAACGGTCACGCCGGCGACAATGAAACGGCACGGACACTTGCGATGAAAAATATCGAGGTGTTTGAAAACACCGGCGCTCAATATTACGTAGTGAATTCGGCAGGGTGCTCCGCCTTCATGAAGGAGTACGATAAGTTGCTAGCGGATAATCCTGAATACTCGGAGCGAGCAAAGCGGTTTTCAACGCGCGTGAAGGAGTTCTCTGAATTTATCCATGAGACCGGATACCGGAAGCCGAAGGCGAAATTTGGGTCCACGGTTACTTACCACGAGGCGTGCCACCTGGTCCATACGCAGAAGATAAGCGCTCAGCCGAGGGAAATTGTGAAGGATCTCGCGGGCGACAATTACCGGGAGTTGAATGAGGCCACTTGGTGCTGCGGAAGCGCGGGGATTTATAATGTCGTGCACTACGACGAAGCCGCGAAACTTCTCGATCGAAAATTGGATAACATAAACAAATGCGGTGCCCATACTGTGATAACAGGGAATCCCGGCTGCCTGGCGCAGATCGCGGCGGGCGCGAAAAATGACGGCATGGATATGGATGTCATCCACCTTGCTACCGCACTGAACAGGCTCTACAAAACGGAGAAGTGACGGGTGATTCCGTTAAAAGACAAGAATCCATCTTATGGGTTCCCGGTCGTAAACTATCTCCTTATAGCGGCAAATGCCGCGGTCTTTTTCTATGAGCTGTCGCTTGGTACTGGATTGGATGCTTTCTTCCTGAAGTATGGCCTTGTGCCGAGCAAATATTTTGAGATGATGTCTCACCACACGCACCTATTCGCAAGGTACGTACCGTTCTTTACGTCAATGTTCATCCATGGCGGCTGGCTTCACATCATTGGGAACATGTGGTTCCTTTTTATATTTGGCGACAATGTGGAAGACAAGCTCGGCCATCGGAACTATCTAGTCTTCTACGTGTTAAGCGGCCTCGCTGCCGGGGCCCTGCAAGCCTACCTCTCGGCCAGCTCTTCGATACCGACCATCGGCGCGAGCGGAGCGATTTCCGGTGTGCTCGGAGCTTACGTTGTAATGTTTCCGCGGGCGAGGATAGTCACGCTCATTCCGATATTTATAATATTCGATATCATAGACGTGTCAGCGCTTCTTTTCATAGGCTTCTGGTTCATGATGCAATTCTTAAGTGGCGTCGAATCGGTGGGCCAGGGAATGTCTGGCGGAATCGCCTGGTGGGCGCACGTCGGCGGATTCATCGCGGGCATACTGATGGTGCCTGTCTTCAAAAGGAGACGATACGCGATTTGAAAATCTTGGGCGATTTGTCTAAACTTCACAAAGTAAGGAACAGACCGATGGGCCATTCACGTTACTAACGAGGAGGAGCCAGACCAAAACCGTGATGCGATCGAAAGTGTCGAACCTGTATTCACTGTTTCACCCGCACCATCGACTAGCTGATTTCCATCATCCCGTTCAATTCGTTAGAGACCCCCGCGCACTGGCTGGACCTCGGATCTACTCGGACTTAATCTCATTTACGGATTCATCCAGGAACTGCTAAGGTAATTGCCGGAACGGACTTCATGAAAGTACTATACGTAGAAGACGATCAAGCTGATGTCAGGCTTGTAAGGCACGAGCTTAATACGGGCTTGGGATTTGAAGTCGATGTGGCGTCTTCTTGTGAAGAGGCGAGGTCGAAACTTGCCGGGAACTCCCGCTACGATGTCGCGCTGGTCGACCTGCGACTGCCGGACGGCGACGGAATGTCCGTAGTGAGCGAGATCAGGGAACGCGGACTCCTCATCTGCATTGTCGCCATCACCGGTTATGGGGATGAAGATAAAGTGGTGTCGGCGTTGAAAGGGGGAGCGGACGATTACGTAGTCAAGACTGGTAGACACTACAGTGAACTCCCTTCGATACTTAAGAGAAACCTGCAGGAGTATCGGCTTGGAATGTCAAGAGGCAGCAGCGGATTCCGTTTACTGATTGCGAGCCACGATCGAGCGACGGAACGTCTGTTGAACGATTACTTTGAACGAAGGGCGTCCCATATCCGGCTGGAAATAGTAAGGAATTTGCCCGACCTGAGAGCATTTGTAGGCGCGGAGAAGGTTCCATTCGATGTCCTGCTTATTGACTACGCTTTACCGGGATTGAATTTGCCTGACTTCATCAAGGAATTTCGAGGGGGGAAGGGGCATACCAACCCTATAGTAATAATCGCGGATGAAGGAGATCAGGAAACTGCAGCGAGTACTCTTAGGATCGGTGTGGACGATTATGTCGTAAAGGGCGATTCCTATCACACGCGATTGCCGGGGATTCTCGAGAGCGCTTATCAAAAAACGAGACTCCTGCGGGAACAGACAGCGCTCAGGCAAAGCGAAGAAAGATACCGTACGCTCACCGAATTGATCTCCGATTATACCTATGTTCTAGTTCTCGGCGAGGACGGCAAATTCTCGAGCGAATGGCTGTCAGAAACTTTCGAGACAATTTTCGGCTACAGTCGTGCCGAGATCGTTGATAGGGGCGGATGGCAGAGCGTAGTTTACGATCCGGACCTTCCTGTCTTGAGAGAGCATTTTAGAAAGGTAATAGAAGGGAATTTTGACGTTGCCGAATTCAGGCTTGTGACCCGATCTGGAGAGCCTCGCTGGCTAAGAGACTCGGCCAAGCCGGCATGGGATCCTGTCGCAAAAAGAGTCGTTAGAGTATATGGCGCGGCCCAGGATATGACCGAGCGAAAGAAAACCGATGACGAGATTCGACGAAGCGAGGCGAAATTCAAGGAGCTTGCCGATTTCCTCCCGCAACCGGTTTTTGAAATAGATGAATCGCGCAAAATAGGTTTCGCGAACCGTGCATGCTTGGATGTATTTGGGATCTCAGAGGAAGACTTCGCGAGGGGAAGGAGCCCGCTAGACTTCGTGTCTGCCGGCGACAGAAGAAAAGTTGCTGAAGATATCGAGAAAGTGTTTAGGGGATTGTCCGTGGAGTCGGAACGATACACGGCTATCGACAAGAGCGGGCGGCGTTTTCCCGTGCTCATCTCGGCAAGCGCGATAGTTCACGACTCTCGAGTGGTCGGCCTTAGAGGTATACTTGTGGATTTGACTGAGCTGGCGGCGGCAAACGAAGCCCTGGTCGCCAGTGAAAGTAGGTATAGATTTCTTCTCGAGAGTTCAGCCGACGAATTTTTCATGCTTGATGAAAATGGGACCTTCCTGCAGGTCAACGAAGCGGGATGCGAAAAACTCGGCTACACTCGTGATGAGATTATCGGACAGAATGTAGCTAAGATCCTCGCGCCGGAGCTCGCGTCGAGGGCACAGGACAGCTTGAAGCGGGTGTTTGTCGATTTGGAGTCTACGCTTGAATCCGTACATATGAAGAAGGACGGCACCAGGATACCCGTCGAAGTGCGCGCGAAGGTGGTCGATTTCGACGGTAAGAAGGCGCTACTATCGTCCGCGAGAGACTTGACAGAAAGGAAAAAGGCTGAAGACGCGATCGCCGAGCGAAGCAGACAATTGACGATTTTGTCTAATGCGACTGTAAAGATAAACGCCGTGTTAAACGTTAGCGATATCCTCCGGACGCTTGTGGCTTCGGGAATTGAGCTCGTGGGCGCGACTGCCGGAACTGTCGGCCTCATAGAAGACGGGGTGCTCGTGTTCAGGGAATACAACAGGTCTGGAGATGTCATACCAATCGATGTGAGGTTCGCTCCGGGTCAGGGAACTCCTGGCTTTGTAGTGGCAAGTAAACTTTCGAGGATCAGCAATGACTCGAAACACGACCCGCTCGCGATTAGGGAACTACACGAGAAGTTTGGGATATACAACCTGGTAGACGTCCCGATCGTGAGTAGAAAGGGAGATGTCCTGGGGGCCTTCGCGATTCATAATGGCAAGGATGGAAAACGGTTTACTGAAAGCGACGTTGAAATGCTTGAGGGACTTGCCGCAAGTGCCGCGGTGGCTTTGGAAAATGCGAGACTCCTTACAGGTATGACCAAGGCCGAGGCGGCTATTCGGGAAAGTGAAGAGAAATTCAGAACCCTTGTCGAATCATCCATGATAGGAGTCTACATTGTGCAGGAAGGCCGCTTCGTTTACGTCAACCCGGCCATGCAGAGGATGTTCGGACTATCGGCGAAGGAATTTTTAGCCCTGCGATCGATGATGGATACCGTGGCGATTGAGGACAGGGACTCGGTTTCTGAGAATATGAGGAGGCTGTTCGACGGCCAAACTGAGTTTTTTAAGTACGACTTCAGCGCGCTGAAGAAGTCGGGCCAAAGATTGCGCGTGGAGATGATCGGCTCGATCACCACTTATCACGGCAAGCCCGCAGTTATCGGCACGGCAGAGGACATTACCGAACGCAAGCTCTCCGAGGAAATGCTCCGGCGCTCGGAAGAGAGGTACAGAAATCTTTTCGAGGAGTCTCTCGATACGATCTATCTCACGACGCCATCCGGAAAAATTCTCGATATTAACTCCGCCGGTGTCAAAATGTTTGGATTTGGTTCAAGAGACGAGATGCTTGAACTGGAAAGCGTCGCCGGTCTCTATGAGAATCCGGATGACAGAGGCCAGGAGCTTGCCGTCCTCGAAGCTGAAGGTATCATTAGGGATAACCAGATTTTGATGAAAAGGAAAGACGGTACCCTCTTGATAGTCCAGGACTCTTCGGCCGTGATTCGAAACCAGGCGGGGGAAATAGTCGCTTATCGCGGAATACTGAAGGACGTTACAGAAAAAAAGAAACTCGAGGAGCAGCTTCTCCAGTCTCAGAAACTCGAAAGCCTTGGGCAGTTGACCAGTGGAATAGCTCATGACTTCAACAATGTGCTGGGAGGTATAATAGGATTCACGGAATTGGCGCTCGGCAAAATCGAGAAAACGCACCCTGTTAACAATTACCTGATGCGGATCTACGGTCTGGCCGATAGAGCGGCGAAAATTACGAAGCAGCTTCTCGCGTTCGCGCGACGCCAGATATTGATGCCGAAAGATATTGATCTCAATGAACTCATCGGCAATATGCTGGAATTCCTGAAGCGGTTGTTGGGTGAGCAAATTCGAATAGAGTTCGCTCCGGGCGAGCATATTAAAACTATTCACGCCGATCCATCCCAGATAGAGCAGGTGATTCTAAATCTGGCCGTGAATGCTGGTGACGCAATGCCTGAAGGAGGAGTGCTCGCAATATATATAGGGACCGTTGAGCTGGACGACTCCTATTGCCGGACTCACCCGGATGTGAAGCAGGGAGAATATGTCGTGATGAGCGTGAGCGACACTGGAGTTGGCATCGCTCCGGATGCAATTGAGAAGATTTTCGAGCCGTTCTTTACGACAAAAGAGGTTGGAAAAGGGACTGGACTTGGCTTGTCTGTCGTTCATGGAATAGTCAAACAGCATGGCGGCACCGTAAACGCTTACAGCGAAACAGGCCGAGGAACGACTTTCAAAGTATATTTTCCTGCCGTCAACCGGGTAGCCGAGCAGGTGCCCGAGAAACATCGTGACCTGGAGTCAATAAGCAAGGGTTTCGAGACCATTTTGGTGGTGGAGGACAACGATGAGCTGAGAGAATTCATGAAGACGCTTCTGACGGAAAGCGGTTACACGGTCCTCACAGCGACTGACGGGGAGGAAGGTCTCGCGGTATTTGACGCCCACCCTCAGGAAATCTCGCTCGTAATTTCAGATGTGGTCATGCCAAATTTGAATGGCAGGGAATTTAGAAATGCGTTGGAGCAAAAGTATCCAGGCAGGAAATTCCTATTTATAAGCGGCTATACAGACAGCGCGGTGCAGCGCGGATTTGTGCTGGACGATAAGATTGATTTTCTCCAGAAGCCCTTCAGCGCGTTCGAATTTTCAGATATGGTAAGAAATATCCTGGACCGCTCCTCCCGATAGGAAGAACCAGCAGCTGATTCATTAAGAGAATACAGCGGCGCGACTCTGTTCCCCCATCCATGTCAATGAAAAGACTTTAATCTCGTTTTAACCATTTCTTCCTTGCCAATATATGAGTGTTTCTTTAAAATGAATCGACGGAAAGAGAGGAAATTATCTTATGTCGAGTTCAAACATGGCACCGGGTTGGCCGGGCATACCAGCAAGATGGACATCCAGCGCGAAAGAGGGAATCGGTGTAGCATATGCAGGAGTAAGTCCCGTCTGGTTCACACTTTCTCACGGGATACTAAACGAGGTGTATTATCCGCGTATGGATCAGGCCATGATTCGAGACGCGGAGCTAATTGTAACAAGCGGAAACAATTTCTTTTCTGAAGAAAAGAGAGATACAAAACATTCCGCTTCATTCATGGAGCCGGATATACCAGCTTATCTTCTCACAAACAAGTGTTTTTATGGTCGATATATAATTGAGAAGAACGTAATAACGGACCCGCGACGCCCAGTCGTCCTTCAAAGAGTGAAGTTCACTCCGCTTACGGGCGATCTTTCCGACTACATGGTACATGCTATACTATCGCCCCACATAGCCAACAGAGGCGCGGAAAACACCGGATGGATCGGCGAATTCAAAGGGAGGCAAGCTCTTGCAGCTTCGAGAGACGGCTACGCGCTAGCCATGATTGCCTCCGTGCCTTTCAAGAAAGCCTCGGCAGGCTTCGTCGGCAGTTCGGACGGTTGGATGGATCTGAAGGCCAATAGGCAACTTACCAGGCTTTACGAAAAGGCCGAGAACGGTAATATTGCTCTCACCGCGGAGCTTGACTTGTCGTCAACGAACGGGGAATTCTTGCTCGCACTCGGTTTCGGAAGAACCCCTGACGAGGCAGCGCACCACGCAATCGCTTCCTTGTTCGACGGCTTCGACAGCTCTTACGAACGATATGTCAAATTTTGGGAAACATGGAACAAGGATAAAGTGAGGCCGAAACAGAAGGCTCGTCTCTCCGGGATAAGCAGAGTGGTGCTAAAGGCTCACCTCGGAGTCTACATGCCGGGCGGAATTATCGCGAGCCTTTCCATACCATGGGGCTTCTCAAAAGGTGATGATGACCTTGGCGGGTATCATCTTGTCTGGCCGCGCGACATGGTTGAGGCAGGCGGTGCCTTTCTTGCTTTCGGAGCAAACGACGAGGTGAGACAGGCGCTGACGTATCTAGAAGCGACACAGGAGATAGATGGCCATTGGCCGCAGAATATGTGGATGGACGGGAGAGCATACTGGGGTGGTATACAGATGGACGAAACCGCTCTTCCCATACTCCTCGTCGATCATGCCTTCAGGAAAGGTGCTCTAAACGCGGAAGATCTCGAACGCTTCTGGCCGATGGTGCGCAGGGCGGCAGGCTTCGTCGTGAGAAATGGTCCCATCAGCCAGCAGGACCGATGGGAGGAAGATCCGGGTTATACTCCATTCACTCTCGCCGCCGAAATTGCAGGCCTTGTCGTTGCCGCCGAATACGCGAGACGATTTGAAAATGACAAAATGGCTGACTACCTTTTGGAGACGGCCGACGCCTGGAACTCCAGCATTGAAAGATGGATTTATGTAACCGACACCAAACTCGCGCGTGAACTCGGAGTGGAAGGCTACTACGTCCGCATTTCCCCCATCGACGTCGCTGAATCCGGTTCACCTAAGGATGGCTACGTGCCGATAAAGAACAGGCCTCCAGCAGACACCAATATGAAAGCGACTCACATTGTCAGTCCTGACGCACTCGCGCTTGTTCGGCTCGGACTTCGAGATGCATCCGATCCGAGAATAGCGAACACGGTGAAGGCAATCGACAAGTTGTTGCGCGTCGAAACACCTGCCGGTCCTTCATGGCACAGATATAACGACGACGGCTACGGCGAGCACGAAGATGGTACACCCTTTGACGGCACCGGAGTAGGGAGAGCATGGCCTCTTCTTACTGGAGAGAGAGCGCACTACGAACTCGCGAAAGGAAATAAGGCCGTCGCCGAGAAGCTTTTGAAGGCGATGGAATCGTTCGCTGGCGATGGCGGACTTCTCCCGGAACAAGTATGGGATTCACCTGACATTACGGAGAAAGAGCTCTTCTTCGGTCGCCCTTCAGGGTCTGCAATGCCGCTTGTCTGGGCGCATGCTGAATACATCAAGCTTGTGAGGTCGCTTGAAGATGGCGCGGTCTTCGATAGGCCGCCACAGACCGTGCAAAGATACATCAAGGAAAAACATCCGTCCGCCTTTGCGTCGTGGAGATTCAATCATAAAATAAGATCTATAAAAAATGGGTTGAAACTGAGAATAGAAGTTCTCGCCCCCGCGGTTGTTCATTGGTCGTCCGATGAATGGAAAAATGTCCACGACACGCGGACCAACGATACCCAGCTCGGGCTTCACGTCGCGGATATCGACTTTTCAGAAGAGAACGAAGGCGGAAAAATTTTGTTTACTTTCTATTGGAGAGAGTCGAATAACTGGGAAGGAACAAACTTCGCAGTTTCAATCGAATAAGGAGATAATGAAATGAAAATAGGACTTATAGGTTTAGGTAAAATGGGAGCCAATATGGCAAAAAGGCTCCTTCAGGGGGGACATAAAGTAGTTGGCTTTGACAGAGACCCTCAGGCGGTGAAAAAGATCGTTGAAGACGGAAATGAAGGAGCGAGTTCAATAGATGATCTGCTTAAGAAACTTCCCGATCCGAAGATAGTCTGGATAATGGTGCCGGCTGGGAAGCCCGTTGACGACACGATAGACCTTCTAATCCCCAAGCTTAAAGCGGGAGACGTGCTCATCGACGGAGGAAATTCTTACTACAAGGATTCGGTCCGCCGGGCGAAGAAGCTTTCAGATCATGGCATTAGCATGATTGACGCGGGTGTGAGCGGAGGAATATGGGGTCTGAAGGAAGGCTACAGTATGATGGTTGGAGGAGATGCCAAGGCTGTCAATCTATTGAAGCCGGTTTTCGAAACTCTCGCTCCCGGAAAAGAAAAGGGGTGGGGGCACGTCGGACCAAGTGGCTCCGGCCATTTTGTTAAGATGGTTCATAATGGAATTGAGTATGGTCTAATGGAAGCCTATGCCGAGGGTTTCGAGCTCCTCAGGAAGAAAAGCGAATTTGACCTCGACCTTCACCAGATAGCGGAGGTGTGGCGGTTCGGAAGTGTCGTGAGGAGCTGGCTCCTCGATTTGACGGCCGACGCTCTTAAGAAGGACCAGGATCTCAAAGACGTCGCCCCGTTTGTCGCCGATTCAGGCGAAGGGCGATGGACCGCTTTTGAAGCGATAGATCTTGGCGTGTCACTTCCCGTCATAACTCAGTCACTTTATGAAAGATTTTCGAGTCAGGATACAGAGGAATTCGGCGGGAGACTCCTGGCGATGATGAGGCACGAATTTGGCGGACACGCCGTCAAGGAGGGAAATTAATATGAATTCAAAAAGAATCCCTCCATATCTGCTCGTGATCGTCGGAGGTACCGGCGACCTGGCGCGGAGGAAACTTCTCCCAGCCATCTGCAAGCTTCGGGAAAGGCATCTTTCGGAATTCCTACTCATCGGGGCGGGGACCGGCAAGAAACATAATGACGAGAGTTACCGAGACTTCGTAGCGAGGTCTGCCGAAGAGGAAGGCCTCGATATGAACGTGAGGACCGAATCATTCGATTGGGTTTATTACCACTCTGTCGGAGGCGGATCACTGGAAGAATACAAGTCGCTTTCCGACAGGATATTGGAACTCGAAAAGAAATCGAATTTAACTGGCAATAGGATATTCTATCTCGCAGTCCCGCCATCAGTATTTCCCAACGCTATCAAGAATCTCGGCGAGGTCGGACTTAACAAGAGCCAGGGAGATATCAAACTCGTTGTCGAGAAACCGTTCGGACAGGACCTCCAGTCCGCGCGCGAATTGAACGCGCTGGTGCACAACTACTTCAATGAATCGCAGATATATAGAATCGACCATTATCTCGGCAAAGAAACAGTTCAGAACCTGATCGCTTTCCGCTTCAGCAACGCTATGTTTGAATCGCTGTGGAACAGAGACCGTATCGAACGTGTCGAAATAACCGTCGCAGAGACTGTTGGCGCGGAACACAGGGGTGGATACTATGACAGGGTCGGCGCACTCCGCGACATGATTCAGAATCACCTCACACAGATTACGACGCTCACCGCGATGGAAGTGCCGACGGCGCTCGAGGCGGACGCGGTTCGCCACGAGAAGGTCAAGGTGGTGAAGGCGATTTCGCCGATCTCTCCCGACAACGTCGTTTTCGGTCAGTACATGCGCGGCGCGGTGGAGGGGAAGGAAGTGGAAGGTTACCTTGAGGAAGAAAGAGTCAGCCCCGATTCAAAGACGGAAACATATGTCGCGCTGAAACTCAACATCTCGAACTGGCGCTGGCAGGGAGTCCCATTTATCCTCCGGACCGGAAAAAGAATGTTTAAGGGAATAACCGAAGTCGCGATAACATTCAGGCGTCCTCCGGTTTCAATTTTCCGACAATTCTCAATCAGGGATATCCAGCCGAATAAATTGATCATGACTCTCCAGCCCAATGAAGGCTTTGACCTCTCCTTCAAGGTGAAAGAACCGGGCGACGCTTACAGACTTTCCACCCAGCGACTCCATTTCCAGTACGGAGAGGTGTTCGGCAGAATACCGGACGCCTACGAAACTCTTCTCCTCGATGTCTTGAGAGGAGACCAGACGCTGTTTGTGCGTGCTGATGAGGTTGAAGCTTCATGGGAGCTTTACACTCCGCTGCTGTCACAAAAGTTCGATGTGCATAAATACGCGTCGGGCACTTGGGGACCAGTCGAAGCTGAAAGGCTGCTGGAAGGAGAAAAGTGGTCAACGTTATGAGAGGGGAACTGAAAAGATTCCCAAATCTTGACGAACTAAGCAAAGCCGCGGCAGCGAACATGGCCAGCCTGATCGAAGAAGCTGTCGGAAAAAGGGGAAGCTGCTCAATCGCTCTTTCAGGAGGCAACACCCCGAGGACACTCCACCATCTCCTCGCCACTCGTCACCGCGACGAAATCCCTTGGGGTTCAGTTCAAATTTTTTTCGGTGATGAACGGTACGTGCCTCACTCCGACAAAAGCAGTAATTATCTGATGGCTAAGGAGACGCTGCTGGATCTTGTCCCGATTCCAGAAGCAAACATCCATGCAATTCGGACGGATCTGTCCGGGCCGCAGAAGGCAGCCGCGACATACGAGAGGACACTCAGAAAGTTTTTTCAAGATGTTGGGAGCACATTCGATTTGCTCCTCCTCGGAATGGGTAAGGAGGGGCACACAGCTTCACTTTTCCCGCATTCGAAAGCTTTGGATGAGTGTCGCAAATGGGTGATGGCTGTCGATGTCCCGGCGACCCCATCCAAGCGGATCACGACTACCTATCCTCTCCTCAATAGGTCGGCGTCAATATATTTTCTAGTAACCGGCAGCGACAAGACTGCTGCGTTGCGGGAAGTTCTGGACAGTGAAAGTGATTACCACATCTTCCCGGCGAGGGGAATTGAATCGGTCAATGGCAGGCTTGTCTGGTGGGTTGATTCGTCGGCTTATCCGGTCGATATAGCCTGAGAGCTAGAAGTGTGACGAACCGCACGCCAGTAGGGGCTTTCTTGCGA
>JAJYOS010000070.1 GCA_021796055.1 Bacteroidota bacterium | reverse complement strand
AACGGCCCGCGCCTTGTTCGCGGCCAGCGCCGCCAACGAGAGCTTGAACCCCTCTTTCAGTTCTAAACTAAATTTCATCATGTTAAACTTCCTGCTTTCGCGGCCGACGTCGAGTAGATGTAATTGTCATGCGGGTGATCATCAATTAGAAAACAATAATTTTCAGATGAAAAATCCCTACTCGGACCTCCTAATTGTGACGGGATGGGAAGGCGCGCCTTGAGTTGATGGAGACTATGATTGGAGAAGGACAGCAAAAGTTGTAGCATCCAAGAGAGTCGAAAGCGTGTGGCCTTCCGACTATCGGCTAATGTATTCGAGTATGCTTCGGTGAACGAAGTCGAGTTGTATCTGCCCGGTTGAGCCGGTAATTTCATTTTTACAGGTCCTTCTGCAAAAGAGCGCCGGAGGAATGGAGATCCAACCTCCGCGCTTTTGTGGATGGATTCCCTGAAAGAGGAACTCGATTCCTGGTTTAGGGCATCATCACTTTACAAAATTCTATCTATGTTTCCGAAATCCTTCGAGAACGCCGTACGTACGATATCTATTCAATCCCATGGGGGATTTGGTCTCTACTCGTAACGCAGCGACTCAATCGGATCGACGCTCGCGGCCTTGTAAGCCGGATAGACGCCGAATGTCACTCCAACCATTGAACAAACCACCAACCCGATCACTGCCCAGTCGACCGGGAAGGCAGCTTTCATATGCATCGCGAGAGCAGCCAGGTTTCCGCCGATTAGGCCCAACAAAATGCCGAATATTCCTCCAACCTCGCAAAGCACGACAGCTTCGAGGAGAAACTGTGTAAGAACGTTTCTGCGCGTCGCGCCCACCGATTTCCTGACCCCGATCTCGCGGGTCCTCTCAGTGACGCCGACGAGCATAATGTTCATAATGCCCACTCCCGCCGCAAGAAGAGCTATCGCGCTTATAACGATTGCGCCTACTCTCACGTAGAATGTAATTTGGTTGAACTGGTCGATGAGCGATGCGTTCGAGACCATTTCAAAATCATTTTCCTTGCCCGGTGGAACATTCCGAATAGCCCTCATTATTCCCTGCGCCTGTTCCTGCGCCTGGCTGAAGACCTGCTGGCTTTTCGCCTGAACATAAACGTCAAGGGTTCGCTCCTTGCCGTAGCGGGCGAAGAAGGTTGTAATCGGGATCATCATGTATGGCTGCCCACCGCCGAGCACGTTACCTTCGTCTTTTATCGTGCCGACAACCTGATAGCCGATACCGTCCACTTTAACTTCTTCGCCGATCGGATCGGAATGAGGAAAGAGTGTCTTGACCAAATTCGGGTCGATGACGCAGACAAGCCGTCCTGTCTCCAGGTCGCTCTGACTTATCGGCCTCCCGAAGTCTATCTTCTTGTTTTCAGCCTCGAAAATATCGGGGGTCACTCCATTGATCGTAACATTCGGATTCGACTTCAGATCACCATACTGGGCAACTCTTCCACCTCTGCCCGCCTCCGCACCAACGTTGCTTGCCAGAGTCGCCCGCTCTTTCAACCGGACCATCTGTTCGTACGTAATGTTCTTACGATTCCTGTACTTCGCCCACGAACCAGGTCCGCCGGCATGGAACACCGGGTATTTCGTTATTACGAAAACGTTCGATCCGAGTGAATTAAGCTCGCTTTCTATTGAATTCTGCATCACACGCATCGCAGTCGTGACGGCGATTATCGAAAACACTCCGATGACTATGCCTAGGAGCGTGAGTATGGATCGAAGTTTATTCGACCGTATCGCCGCGAGAGCCATCAGAAAACTCTCCGACCATTCAGACCAAAGAAAACTCTTATTCATGCCTTAGCGCCTCCATCCGACAGGACACAATTTCGTTTCTACTCATAACGTAAAGCATCAACCGGGTCAAGTCTCGAGGCTCTAAACGCGGGAATGATACCCGATATCACTCCAACTGTCAGCGAAATGAAAATGCCTATCATAGCTATGGAGATCGGCAGCGACGTCGGGAGGACCTTGTCGACAAGCAGGCTCAGCGGATAAGAGAATGCCAGTCCAATCAGGCCGCCTCCCAGGCATATGAGTGAAGATTCTATGAGGAACTGTACGAGTATCGTTCGCCGCTTGGCGCCCATTGCCTTCCTGATTCCAATTTCCTTGGTGCGTTCAGTAACGCTGACAAACATAATATTCATTATGCCGATGCCTCCTACAAACAGCGATAAGGCGGTCACAAAAAGTCCCACCGCACCTATAGTTCCCGCGATCTTATTGAACGCGCTTGTCAGCAAATCCTGTTGGTTAATGGAAAAATCGTCTTCCTGGAGGGGAGTCAATCCTCTTATCTTTCTCATAATGCCACGGAGCTCTTCTTTCGCGTTCTCCATGTCGGTCGGATCTGAGACTCTCGCCTCTATAGAAGGATGGAAATGCTTTCCGAAAATACTCTGAAAACGTCCGATAGGGATGATGACGACGTTATCCAAGCTGAACATTCCCATGAAACTTCCCTGCTTGCTTCTTACGCCGATGATCCTGAAAGAGAGGCCGTTCACTTTAATATGTTTGCCTATCGGGTCCTGGTTCTGAAACAGCTGATCGGCAACGTCGGCGCCGATCACGGCAAGCGGGCGGTCTCCCCTTGTTTCCTCGTCGGTGAAGAAGCGCCCCTCCGTGAAGCCCATGTTCGTGACATAGAGAAGATCCGAGGTAGTCCCCTGCACCTGGACATTATTGGCCGTCATGTTCTCGTACTTGAGCGTGCCCATTCTGCCAACCACGGGTGCCACGGCAGCAAAAAGCGTGGTCTCCTTTCGAATCTTGTCGGCGTAATCTATCTCCAGGTCACGCCTATTTCGGAATTTCCACCAATCCTCGCCCGTGTCCATCCACGGCCACTTCTGGACGTAGAGGACGTCGGCACCGATCGATGAAATGCTGTTGTTGAAAGCACGCGTCAGCCCTTCGATCGCGGCTCCCATCAACGTCACGGAGATGATCCCGATTATGATACCCAGCATCGTCAGGACAGCTCTCGCCTTGTTCGCCTGCAGCGCGGCGAGCGAAAGCTTGAGCCCTTCCTTTAGTTCGCCCCCTAAAGTCATGCCTGCGCCTTCTCGCTTGAATGTGTCATTTTCACTTTGCCGTTCTTCTCGATCGGCAGGTCACTTTCGATTTCGCCATCCTTGATTCTGATAATTCTCCTGGAGTGTTCGGCGATATACTCCTCGTGCGTCACGAGAATAATCGTGTTACCCTTCGCGTGAAGTTCCTCGAAGAAGAGCATTATTTCATCGCCTGTTTTAGAATCAAGGTTGCCCGTCGGCTCGTCGGCAAGTATGATGGATGGATTGTTGATGAGCGCACGCGCTATCGCAACCCGTTGACGCTGCCCGCCGGAAAGTTCGTTCGGCTTATGATGGACTCTCTGCGCGAGACCGACCATCTCAAGCGTCTTCAAAGCTCTTTCCTTCCTTTCGCCAGACGGGACCCCGCTGTATATCAGCGGCAGTTCGACGTTATGCAGCGCGTCGGAGCGAGGGATGAGGTTGAAGGTTTGGAAGACGAAGCCAATTCCCTGGTTGCGTATCCTGGCGAGTTCATTATCGTCCATGTCACTCACGTTCACGCCGTCAAATAGATAGAGGCCGCTTGTAGGTGTATCGAGACAGCCCAGGATATTCATAAGCGTAGTCTTGCCAGATCCCGACGGTCCCATGATAGCGACGTACTCGCCCCTCTCAATGGATAGAGAGATATCCTTCAGGGCGTTGACCTGAACCTCAGCGCCCATGTCGTAGACCTTGTTGACCTTTACGAGTTCGATGACTTTCATGATCCGCCTCCTACAGCCTGCATCGCCATCATCTTGTTATTCTCTATTCTCACTTTGGATCCATCGTTCAACTCTCTGCTGATAGCGACGAAGCTTCCGCTCACTACCTCTTCGCCCTCTTTCAATCCGGAAGTGATCTCGACGTAATTATCATCACTTATGCCTCTCTTCACCTGTACGGTGTGAGCGACTCCGTTGTTCACCACGAAGACGACCTCCTGGGCCTTCTCACGCATTCCCTGTCCCTTCATATTATGGGCAACTTGACCTTCGCCTTTCGGCACTTTTGGAGTCCTGATCGTTACGCTCTGAATCGGAACTGAAAGAACGTTGCGATGCGTGGCAGTTTGGATATCCGCGGTGACTGACATCCCCGGTTTCAGATTGTACTGGGTCGGATCGATAATCTTAATCTTTACCAGAAAATTTGTGACCTGGTCCTGAGTCCCCGCGCCCGTCGTCGTTCCGGAAGTCGCGATCTGGTAAACAATTCCCTTGATCTTCTTGTTTGGAAACGCATCTACTGAAAGAATAGAAGTATCCCCGACCGCAACCAGCACCACGTCGTTCTCGTCGACGTTTACCTGGGCTTCCATTGAGTTCATGTTCGCAATATCCATGATTTCAGTACCTGTCGTGAAGCTCGTTCCAAGGACCGTCTCGCCGAGTTTCGAATTCAAAACCGTAACCACGCCATCCATGGGAGAACGAATCGTCGTTTTGTTTAGCGCGTCCTGGTTCACTCCGACCTGCGCCTTTGCCTGGTCAACATTAGCCTTGGAAGACTCGTAAGTAGCCTTATCGACTTCGTAAGTTGTCTTCGCGGATTGCAGATCCTGCACGCTCGTGAGGTTCTTCTCATAAAGTGCCTGCGCTCGCTTGTACAGGGATTCCGCGTTGGTGAGATTAGCCTTTGCAAGCTTCTCCTGGCTCATTGCCGCCTGTAATTGGGCCTCGCTCTGTTGCAACTGAGCGATGTACTGGTCCGGCCGGATTTTCACGATAACCTGGCCCTTATCGACCCTCTGCCCTTCTACGACTGGCAGATCGACGATTTGACCCGACACCTCCGGGTTGATTGCCACCAGATCCTTCGGCTCGACTTGGCCCGAAGCCGTCACGACTTGAGTGATAGTACGGCGCGCGACTTTCTCGGTCTGCACGGTTATCACCGGTTCCTTCTTGCCGCCGATCACTATGGCCGCGACGAGAATCACCACGAGCAATCCTGCCCCAGAGAGTATGAATATTTTCTTATTCTTTTTCTTTGTCGCCATTATTTTCCTCAGTATTTGATTGTTCCGGTGGCGTATTCCACCTGCATCTTAGCCTGAATATATGTGTAGGCAGCCACGACCTGGTTCGATTCGTCCTGCGTGTAAAGAGCGTTAGCGGTGAGCACATCCAGCAGCGTGCCGCTCCCGACCTTATACTTCTCTTGAGCGGTTTCAAGGTTGATCTTTGCATAGACCAGAGCGTTTACCGCTGATTCATACCCTTTCTCAGCGGAATAAAGATTCAGAAGCGCTTTATAGATATCTAACTGCACCTGCTGCTTCGTCGCATCCAGTGTTTGTCTGGCAGCTTTCAGGTTTACATCGGCTACTTGAATATTCGTTTGAGTTTGGAAACCATTGAAAATAGGAAGGGTGAGCTGCAAGCCGCCGTAAAAGCTTTTGTTCTGACTAATGGTGCTTGTGCCGGGTCCGTTTATGCCATAATTGGCAAACGCGCTTATCGTAGGAGAGTAAGCCGCGTTTGCTATCGCAACCTGAGACTTGCTAGCGTTGACGTTCTCTAAAGCCGCTTTGTAGTCGGGCCTAGCTTCGAGAGCCCTTTGGACCAATACCGGTACATCGCTGTACTTGCCATTAAGTTCCGAGAACTGGGTCGTATCTATAGTGCTGCTTACGCTCGGGTCAGCAAACTGAACATCATCAGAAACCGGAATACTCAGAAAATATTTCAAGTTTGCCTGGGCTTGTTCGTAGGCGTTCTTGGCCTGAACCAATGAATACTCATCTCCGCTTACTACGGCCTGCTGCTGATAGACATCGGCAAGCGAAGCTGAACCGACGCTGTTCGATTCTTTGATCTGATCCAACTGCCCCTGGTCTCTTTTAAGATTATTCTCACTTATCTTGAGCTGGTCGCGCGCATTAAATACCGCAAGGTAATTCTGTATAGTTTGGTAGACCCCGGTCTGCTTCGCCCTGTCAAAACCAAGTTTGGCGGACGCACTTTGTGACCTTACCATGTTCAGCCCTGCAAAGTTAGCCATTCCATCGAAAAGCGTGTAGTTCGCTCCGATACCGGCAGTGTATCGTCTCGATATCGAAGTAGCCGTCAGCGGGATAATAACTCCTCCAACCTGTACACCGCTTTTTATTTGATTGTATTGGTACGAGAACTCGCCATCAGCACTTACGCTGGGCAAGAGTGCTCCATAAGCGGTCAACAACTTTGCCCCTTGACTCTCCGATTGAAACTCTGACTGAAGTACGCTTGTGTTTCTGTGCAGCGCGATGTTTATACAGTCCTGGAGGGTCAATTGCTTCACGGCACTTCCCTGCTGCCCAAATGCCATCGGTGTAAATACAAAGATAACACCCAGAGTCATCAGTTTCTTGATCATTGAACAACTCCTCAGAATATGAATAGATTCAGACTTTTAATTGCCTCTTTTACTTAGACGGATTAGATAAGTGACTGTTTCATCATTTTGAGAGAATTTTTTCCCCGTTTTCCCTGAGGAACAAAAGGGCGGCGTCATGATCATTGGCTATTCGCCCGTCAAGTACCGCACTCTCGACTGCCTTTTTCAGCAACCCTACCTCTTTTCCAGGTTTAAGACCAAAGATTTGCATTATTTCTTCGCCGTTTATTGGTGGACGCCAGTTCCGGATCTTATCCTTTTCTTCGACGACTTTTGCTCTCTCTTCAACGAGGTCATAATTGCTCGAGTATTCCTCAATCAGTCTCTTGTTCTTGCTGGTTATGTCTGCCCGACAAAGCTTCATAAGGTCCTCGAAATCGTCACCTGCTTCAAATAGAAGGCGGCGTACCGCGGAATCGGTCACCCCTTCTACCGCAAGAGCCATCGGACGGAGATGCAGTCTGACCAACTTCTCGACATATGGAAGCTTGTCGCCGGGTAAACGGAGCCGCTGGAACAGCTTCTTCATCCGGCGAGCGCCAATTTCGTCATGCCCGTGAAAAGTCCATCCAATGCCTTCGATGAACTTCTTGGTGTCAGGTTTTGCAATATCATGGACAAGTCCGGCGAAGCGAAGCCAAACGTTGTCTGTAACTTGGGCAAGATGATCCACGACGCTCAATGTGTGGAGGAAGACATCTTTATGGTGGTGGTCGTTTCTTTGTTCGACTCCCGGCATTTCGCTTATCTCCGGGAAAACCATCTTCATGATGCCGGTGTCCTGCATCAGCTTCAGGCCAACCGATGGCCGCGCCGCGAAGAGGATTTTCATGAACTCATCTGTGATCCGCTCCTGCGAGACGATAGCCAACCTATCTCTCATCGAGACAATCGCCTCCATGACGCGAGGAGCGAGCTTGAACTCAAACCTGCAGGCGAATCTTAACGCGCGAAGCATTCGAAGCGGATCTTCATTGAAAGTTTCCCTGGGATCGAGCGGCGTGTCAATGATTTTCTCCGAAAGAGCTACGATCCCGCCAAAGATATCCACGACCTCACCTGAGATTTCTCCCTGGCTCGATGAGGAGCGCACGCTTTCGATGTCACCTCGATATGCCGACCTGTTGATGCGAATAGCCATTGCATTTATCGTGAAGTCACGTCTCGATAGGTCTTCTTCAAGCGTCCCCTCTTGAACTCTCGGCTTCCTTGAGTTCGAATCATACGCCTCTCTCCTGGCGCCTACGATTTCAACTTTCGTGTCTCCCGCTGCCATCTGGGCCGTTCGAAACTTTTCGAATACCACCACATTTGTGGCTTTAAGCCGCTCAGCCGCCTTGCTGGCGAACCGAAGTGGATCGCCGACGACCATGACATCGATATCTTTGCTCTCTTTCCCGATAATCAGATCCCTGACGTAACCTCCAACGACGTACGCTTGCAAATTGAGGTCATCGGCCAGCGCGCCGAGTTCAGCGAGAATAGGCTCATTTATCTTAAATGTTTTCTTGTTCGTCATACTACAATTTTAAGAGTTTCTTCGATTCCTCTATTTGTTTGACAATGGAATCCGCCACAATCATGACGTTGAGCGCATCCTTCGGCCCGACTGCGGTCGGCATGTTGTCGATAATGCTCTGTATGAAAAGCTCGAGCTCCATCTTAAGTGAATTCACCTGCGGAGCCTCCGGTTGCTCGTACGTAATGATACGAGTAGCGTCACCAATCCCGATCGTCCCAAGGCTGAGTCCCGTCGGCATAGCGGAGTCTGCTTTTGTAGCCCGATAGACTTCGGCTATTCCTTCGGCAAAATCTATCGAAATGTAACCGTCACGCTGAAACATCCGCATCTTCCTCATTGGATGCTGCGAAATCCTGCTCGAAGTAAGGTTGGCTACCGCGCCGTTCGCGAACTTAATTCTTGCATTGGCGATGTCGACCGTGTCCGATATTACTCCGACGCCGCTCGCGTCTATGCTCGTGACCGGACTCTTGACGAAATTTAAAATCAGGTCGATATCGTGGACCATAAGGTCGAGCACGACTGCTACGTCGATCCCTCGCGGTTTGAACTGCGCCAGCCGGTGGCACTCGACAAACATCGGCTCGATCTTGAGATGCGATAGCGCAAGGACAGCTGGATTGAATCTCTCCACATGACCGACCTGAACCTTGACCTTCTTCTCGTCGGCAAGAGCGCATATTTTTTCCGCTTCTTCGACCGTCACAGTAACAGGTTTCTCAATGAAGCAATGCTTGCCCTCGCCCATCAAACGGGTGGCAAGCTCGTAGTGGTAGCTGGTTGGCGCCACAATCGAGACCGCATCGACCGAGGCGGCCAGCTCATCAACCGACGTGAAAGCCCTCACGCCAAGTTCGCCAGCTAGCGCGTCTGCCTTCGTTTTGTCCGTGTCATGGATCCCCACAAGTTCCGCTGCAGCAACCTGTTTGAGCAGACGCGCGTGCGTTTGCCCCAGGTGCCCAACTCCGATTACACCGATCTTGATCTTTTCACTCATCTTTTGCCTTACATTCAACTACCTGAACGAAATATGATTTGTTATTTTGGACCAGCCTCGTATCCAATAAAGGCCTGCATCCGGTAATCAGCGAGTCGACTTGCGAATCTCGTTTGGCCACATATACTACGGAAGGCGAGCTCCCTGTAAAATTGCCAACCGGTAGAATCCCATCTCCAACTTCATAGACTTTCCTTCCAAGCTTCACGGATAACTCAGCCGGCACGAAGTTGCTGACGATACTAGTTGGCCCGGCCTTGCGTGCGATCGCATTAACCACATCGCTGACGGCTTCGTTCTTTTCGAAAGAGTTTTCGAGCGCGATACCTTTCAGGAAAACATTGTTCGAGTACAAATCCCCGAACAAAAACAAGATTGCAAAGAGGAACACGAACGTATCGGGTGAAACCAGCTTGATTTTCCAAAGTGAATTGAAACCTTGAACAAAGAACATGGCAAGTATGACAGAGACCGTTAACGCGACGAGGAGATTCGCGGTGGTCGGCTGGGCCGCGCAAAGCGCCAACGAAGCGACCCACATCATCAGAGTTTGAAAGTGAGTCCTGTAAGCATCGTAACGCCGTTTCACTATGATGTAGATAACTCCCGCCACGTTCAACACATTGGCAATCAGAAGCGGAACTGCCCCGTTAAGAAACCACGTAAGATCGTGCTCACTAACCGGAACTGAAAACACCTTCGCGCTTCCACTGTATACGGAGTAGAAATAGGCGAGGGCTAGCACCACTATGAATCCCGCCGCAGAGGACAGGAGCTTCGGCATAAGCCGTTTCTTGTCCTGCAAATTCTGAAGCAAGTCAAGAACAGTTATAAGGAACATGATAAGTCCTGGGAGGTTGGCTGCGAAACAAATTCCCGACAAGACTCCCGCGTACACGTACTGATTGCGATATAGCGCCATGAGAAAAAGGAGCACAAGTGCTATAGCGGAAGCGGCTGATCCTCCGGAAACTGCAGCCACGATGGCGAACGGGGATAGGGCCGCGAGGAAAACGCCAAGGAATCCCCAGAATTTCTGACCGAGTATATATTCTATAACTGCTGATATTAGGTAAAAGTCGAGGATCAGAATAACAAGCCCGGAGTATCTCAGAAGCCTTACAGAGTGCGGCGTGACGAACCGGTCTATCAAGCCGAAGAAATCCCAGACTATCGACCTGGAGACCGCGACACTCTGAAGGAGGGCTGAATGAATAACGTCGCCTTGTGCCACATAAGCATATACGGCAGAAAGATCCAGCTCTCGAAAACGCCAATAGGTCAGGAGAGCTATGAGTAAAGCCGCCCCTTTCAGATACCAGGCATACCTGTCAAACAGCGAGTACTTCAATTCTCCCCCATCCCGTCGCCGCCATGAAACATCAGGCGCGAGAGTTCATTGACTGACCCTGCCTTAACGCAATCAATCCCGTCGAACCTGTGCTTCGAAATTGTGTCGTAAGTAACAGCAACAAAACTAGTCCCGGCGGCGTGAGCAGCCTTATAATCTGACGGGGAGTCGCCGATGACGATTGTATCGTCAGCGTTAACACCCAATTTCCTGAGCGCGATATCGATACCTTCCGGATCGGGTTTATGGTTCTTCACATGAGAGCCCGTCACGATAATGTCGAAAGCCTTTTTCAGACCGTGGTATTCCAGAGTCAGCTCCGCGGTTTTCGAACCTTTAGCGGTAAAAACTCCAACAAGCTTTCCGTTTGACTTCAGCCCGGAAACAAGCTCCTTCACCCCACCAAAAACCGTAGTCTCATTGAGATGTGAAGAGTAGTACTCGATGAAATCTTCCCATACTGACTCGAAATTGTCCGATCCCATCATATTGACTATGCATACCTCTTCTGGCGGACCGAAATACGAAAGTATCTCATGCGGAGTCATCTCAACAGATTTGTACTTGCGAAGTATGAAATTGAAGCTGTTGAATATGAGCTGGTGAGTATCGGCGAGAGTGCCGTCAAGATCAAACAGCGCCAGGGAAAATTCTCGGGTTCGGTCCACAGTGTCAGCCGGCTTTCGCGGCGGAAGACTTCTGAAGATTTTCTTCGAAAATCCTGACTATGCGTTGGGACGCTTTTCCGTCGCCATAAGGGTTGTGTGCCCTGCTCATGGAAGAATACTCGCCTGCGTCGTCAAGAAGCTTCGTAACGCCACCAACTATTTTTTTCCTATCGGTCCCAACGAGGCGCACAGTCCCCGCTTTCAAAGCTTCGGGCCGCTCAGTGGTATCACGCATCACAAGAACCGGCTTTCCGAGCGAAGGAGCCTCTTCCTGCACGCCTCCCGAGTCCGTCAAGATTATATGTGATCTATCCATCGCGTAAACAAATGGTTCGTAATCTAGCGGCTCAATTATATGAACGTTTGTTATACCGTTCAGAATCTTGTTTACCGGACCACGAACGTTGGGATTGAAATGAACGGGATAAACAAATTCAACGTCCGGCTTATTCTGTGCGAGCTCTCGTATGGCTTCACATATGTTAATGAAACCTTCTCCAAAATTCTCTCTTCGATGTCCGGTTATAAGCACCATCCTTTTGTTGAAATCAATTCCATCAAACAGCCTTTCAAAATGAGGATTCGATTTTCTCAGCCCATCGACGACATAGAATAGCGCGTCAATCACCGTATTGCCCGTGACATATACGGTAGAAGGATCGACCCCTTCTTTGAGGAGATTGTCGCGCGCCCATTCCGTCGGAGGGAGGTGAATATCTGTTATGACGCTGGTCAATCTTCTGTTTATCTCTTCAGGGAACGGAGCGAACTTGTTGCCGGTACGCAACCCTGCCTCCACATGTGCTACACTGGTGCGGGTATAGTAAGCGGCGAGCGCGCCAGCGAACGTTGTCGTCGTATCGCCCTGGACCACCACGAGTGCGGGTTTCTCATCGGCTAATATCTTCTGAAGCCCAGACACGACTCTGGAAGTTATGTCAAAAAGACTCTGGTTACTCGTCATTATGTCGAGGTCGTAGTCAGGTTCGATGTTGAAAATTCGTAAGACCTGATCTAGCATTTGACGGTGTTGCGCCGTCACGCATACCCTTGCCTGAAGCCCGGCCGATTTCTCGACCTCCTTTATCAGAGGTGCCATTTTTATGGCCTCCGGACGCGTACCAAATATGAAAAGCACCTTATGCGGCATCAGTCATCCTAAATGGTTCATTTTTGTACTATAATTTAGCCCTTTTCGAGGAGAGTTCCCTGCCAGCAGGAATAATTTCTACATCTATTCGGCTTGTTCGCCCCGACTATTCCTGGAAATCTCGGATACCATCCATCCTCTCAACCCTTCAGAGAGTGCAGCGCCTCAGTCAACTTTCTGTAAGTCTGGTCGAGTCCCTCAGAGATAACCTTTGCGTCCGCGAGAACAGGCATGAAATTGACATCACCATTCCATCTAGGCACTACATGGAAGTGAACATGCTCGGCGATTCCCGCGCCGCTGACTCTTCCCAGGTTAGCGCCGAAATTGAAGCCATCGGGGTGAGATGTCATCCGGAGAAGCTGAATTGCCAAACGGGTCTCGCTCATGACATCCAGATGCTCTTCTTCAGTCAGGTCCTCAAATACTCCCTTGTGAGCAAAGGGTACGATCATCACGTGACCGCTGTTGTAGGGATAAATGTTCATGATTATCGCGCACTTTGAGCTTCTGCGCACGATGAGGTTTTTTTCGTCATCATTCTCGGAAAGCTTGTCGCAGAAGACACACGAGCCTTCTTTCACTTCATGCTTTTCCGAAAACGATTGGATGTATTTCGATCGCCAGGGCGACCACAATCTTTCCATAGTTGCTCTTTCATAAGATCATCAACGACCCAAACATAATTTCCCCCGCGATCCTTTCCAGGCCCCGCCCATCTTTCTTCGACAAGATGGAACCAATCCTTTTTATCCAGGGCTTCGCGAATCCCGGATGTTCAGGTTACGGGTTTGAGATTGAGTCGGATGGTTATTCTTGTTCGACTTTTTCCTTTTGAGCTTCGGCTATGATCTTGTCCGCGACTTCCTTCGGCACTTCTTCGTAATGAGAAAATTTCTGCTTGAAGACACCGCGTC
>JAJYOS010000069.1 GCA_021796055.1 Bacteroidota bacterium | reverse complement strand
TATTTTGAGTGTCCCAAGCTATCCTCGTATCGGTGATGTCCCGGATATTCATGCCAAAGGAGATTCTTCCGCTCTTTCCGCTCTCAAAGAACGACCATGCGGGGACCCTGATCATGAAACCGCCGTCGATGCCGACGCCCGAAGCCGCGTGCCCATCAAGCATGCGATGGATCAGCTTGAAATTTATGCCGACTGGAAAATCGATCGGGAGATTTGGAAGAGACCAGCCGAGGCCGAAATTGAATCTGTACATCTTTGAGAGATTTAAATACACCGCGTCGTCCGCGCTGCTGAAAGATCCCAGTCCCTTGCCTGTTTTGACGAGGTATTCTCTTTCGGCGGGAGAATCGTAGAATGTGAGATCCGGGGCCGCCGGGATGTTGTCGACACTCAGGCGGACCCAGTCAACGGACACGTTCAATCCTTGAAGATTCTGCGCGTATCCGAGAAAGAAAAAATTGGCGAGAGGCGCGGCGAGAGATCCGTACTGAGATGAATACATCATCGAAAGTATCCTCGTGTCGATGAGCGCGGTACCGGCCGGATTGTAGTGGAAAGCCGTCGCGTCGTTCGCGAGCGAAACGAATGCGTCGCCCATGCCGAGCCCTCTCGCGCCGACGGGAATCTCCAGAAAGCTGTTCGTGTAGCTCGTTGTCTGCGCGACCGCGAGCGAGGCGCAAAGAGATAAGAAAATCAAGACCCTTCTCATCGCAGTCTCGCCATCTTGCCGATGTGAACCAGCCTCTTGCCTCCGCTCGTGACGCTCACCTTGTAGAAGTAAACGCCGTTTGCCACCTGGTTTCCGAAGTTGTCGGTTCCGTCCCACCATGCTTCGTGATATCCGACGGATGTCGGTACCCCCGTTCCGCCCTGAAAGAGCCCGAGCTGATCCATCGGATTGTCGCTCGGATATTTCATCGTCTTCGCGAGCCTTCCGCTAACGGTATAAATATCCACCGATACCACGTCTATCGGGTTCCCAGATGTCACTTCAAACGCGATGAATGCGTGGGTGGAGAAAGGGTTCGGATAAGAGCCGTAGACCTTCAATGTAAAACCGGATCGAACGACGAAATTCGCGGAGACAGGATTGGAAATGTTTCCGTTCGCGTCTTTGGCCGTGATCTCGATGCTGTGTGAACCGTTGGTCAGTGAAACTTGGACTGTCGCGATGACTGAAGTCGGATTGCTGACGGAGTCGGGGATCGTTACACGCGACTGATTTATCGGCTGTCCGTCCACCTGCACCATTATGCTTCCGGGACGCAGGTCCACGCCTTCATCGTCATGCAGGGCTATTGAAAATATCGGGTTGGGTGGAACGAAATCGCCGTCTATGAAAAACTGATCGCCGACGGATAGTGTGATGTTAGGAGGAGTGCGATTCGATGAGTATGCGGCTGCGAAAATCCCGAGCTTGCTTATGTTGGCTGACACGGCGCCGTTCGCGTAACCTCCGCCGACGAGGTTCAGAGTCCTCGTCCTTGGATCATATTCATAGAGAGCCAGCCCGCTGAGTTGTGTCGCCGTGGCTGAATCGGGATTGACGACACGCAGCGATATTCTGTAGTTGCCTGATCTCGAATTTGACTGTGATTCGAACCGATAGAAGTAGCTGAGCCCCTTCCGATCGCGGGCGACGTATAAGAGTTGCTGTGAATAAAGCGGCGGTGTGGTCGTATCGACTCTGAAAACCTCGCCAGGCGCAGCGCCTGAAAGCGTGGCGTTGGAATCCAGAGTTACGATTCCCGATTGGTTCGCGACAGCATAACAGACGTTAACGTTGTTGTAAGCAAAATCGTTGGACGGGTTAAGGTCGTAACCGTCGCTCAGGCTGTCGAACATTATGTACATATAGAGGGTGTGCATGCCTGGCGAAAGAATGACTGGAATATTAATCGTTTCATGAGAGGTGGTATCGAAGCTGACTCTTTCCGATCCGAGGAATAACCCCGAGCTTCGGCTTCCGTCATAAAAGTCAACGCGCACGTTCTTAGCCGCAGATTTGTTCCAATCGTAGACGATCGCTTCAAGCTGCATCGCGCTGTCCGCCACAACTTTCATAGATGGATTGATGTTAGGCGCACCAGTTTTCGGATAGGTGGAAAGGTCCGCCGCTCCTGGAACTACATAATTAATTTGCTGGCTCGATTTAGCGCTTCCGTCGGAAAACTCGGCGCGAATTGTCCCCGATATTATCTCGCCAGGCCTTAGGCTGTCGGCGGCGATCCGGAATCCAGCGGAATACTCGTTTGGCGCTGAGTTGGCAAGCGAGATGTTGAGCGGCATAATTGGTGGGCTGGTCGTGGAACTCCCAGCGGGATACACTCCACCGATGAAGATGACGGAGCTGATTGAAGAGCTTGTAGAGCTGGCAAGGCCCCGGATGTTCAGTTGAAAGCTCGTCCCGTTTGAAGTGATCCCGAAGCGTCCAGCCTGCACGAAGGTCTCTGATGTCGAGAAGTCTACGCTTCCGTTGCTCTGTGAACTTCCGTTATAAGCGTAAGCCTTCACGTGTGATAGCGCCGAGAGCCCAACGTTGTACGGGATGCTGAAAGTCGCAGAACCGGAGTTATCCAGCGTAACATTCAACCGGTTGGCGACGTCGCCTGCGCTGTCTGTGAGCTGAATCTGCACGCTGCCAGCGGATGGGCCGTTTGATATTGTGCCTCCAATATCTTGACCTGGGGCGGCGTTGTATGAGTTTAGCCCAACAGTCAATGTGTTCTGAGGGAGCTGAAGAACAAGCGCCGGATCGCCGATGATATTATACTGGTTAAGCATGGTTTCCGCTTGCGGCCAGAACGGAGAATAGGCGGCATAGTATTCCGCCTTCGCTAGCATGACGTCGGCGCCGACGCTTGAAGTCGCTTCTGAAGGATTAAAGATTAGAGGAAGGAGTTTGCTGTCCAGGAAATAGTCGTTGTACATCCATCCGAGCCCGGCGGAACCGAACGCGCCGACCGCCCCCTTTTCCCGGGAGAAGAGAAAAGTGGAACACAGCGGAATGCCTACCTGTCCGTCAAACGCCCCGGTGAAGCATGTCATGCTTGTCACGAATGGATATTTGTTGGAGTTGGCCAGACTGGAGACCGCGCCGTTCGTCATGATGCCGTTGTCAGCCCAGATGGCGCCGCCGCCGTGCCCCATGTAGTTTACCACCATGGCCCCCTTGTTGAAATCGTTTACCAGGTCCGATGTCACGCCGTAATATTTTGTGTCTACGATTGGATTGTGGATGCTTGTATATAGTCGCTTTATGAAATAGCTGGAAGGGATCATGTAGTTAACGAGGGAATCGGCCTGAATATGGAACTCCTTCTCCTCCCCCGCGATGAGAAGGGCGGTGTTCTGCCATCCGTAGTTTCTCACTGAGTAATAAGACAGGATTTTATCGATCGCCGTGTTGACCTGGTTTGTGCTTGTCGCTGGAATTCTGCCGATGGCCAGATCGGGAATGGGATCGTCCCCGTCGACGCAGGCGTAGAAGTTATCGCTTGCCGCGGCGCCGAAGTTATAGGTCTGCTTCATCATTACAGGAATCAGATCCGCCGATTTATTCCCGTTCTTCCAATTCCACGTACCCGCTCCGACTAGCAGCACATGCTTCGGGGCGATTCTCCAATTGCGGTAGGCATGCGAAATAAACGACCTGATTGCGTATGGACTCTTGATTCCATAATTGAAAGCGTCGTAAACCTGCACTGCATTAACCACGATAGTCTTTACGCCGTGAGAATTGTACCATGATGCCAATTTCGAAACGGGGTTCACCTGGTCGATTTGCTTCTCGGTGACATCGTCCAGTTGGCGGCTTGTTATTATTACGTAATCGGCTGAATAGTCGATGGAGGAAAGGCCGGCGCGCGGAACGACTTCTATGCTGACGGGGCTTAGCTTCCTAGAGTTGCTCACGGCGATGAATTGATCCAGAGGCGACTGGACGTAGGCTTCGAAGAGGGCCGCGTGTCCCTGAGCGTTTCCCTGGTTGTTCAAGTACTTTATGGTTACGTTGCTTATCCTCGAAGCGTTAAGCCTGTACACCGATATCTCAGGATTGTTGAATTGTTGGATCACGAAGTCGTAGTAGCCCGGCTGCGCGTTATCCGGTACAGTGAACTTCAGGTAGTCCTTATCGGCGACGTAAAGCCGCTGGTAACGGAGTTCGGCCCAGTTGAAGGCGAAAGTGCAAATGTCCAAGTTGCCGGGATTGGCATCGTAGATCTTGAAATTATTGTAGCCGTTGTGCAGGACACTGTGTGGGATGCTCGAGGAAGAGCCGAGATTGGCGATTTTTGTCGTTTGGTTGTTCCATATCGCACTGAGGACGTGGGTGTCGTTGATGAAGAGCTCTGCCTGATGCTCGTCTGGCATGCCGAAATGGGTAATGCCCTGGAAGGCTGCCGTCAGTGTAAGAGGATGGATACTCGTCGTATCGGGGTAGGCAAGGTAAAACGGCGCGGTTGACATTTGCTGGCTGCTAACTTTCGTCCAGAACCAATGATCCTGACTGTCATAAGTCTCGTTGAGATCCACCGCATCCAGCCGCTCGTAATCATGATCGATCTCCAGATGTTTGGTTTCTGTAAATGAATAGTTTGCGAGATTTACCGCGTTGCTGGCGTGCCCGAGCGCGCCGTCTTCCGTGACGAGCCGCTGTACCGATTGTGTCGAATCCACGGTCAGGAAATAAACATTGTCATCGCTAAACGGATCCAGGTAGAGGTCAGGCCTTCCCTGCGAGTAACTGATCCTGTTCGCCGTGCCGTAGAACTCGAAATAACTGCTCTTCGTGAACGCGGCCCCGCCGAGCGTGTGGACGTAGATGGGTATTTGTTTCCCGTGGTTCCAGAGCGTCATGTTCCCGCTTGTGAATCTCGACAGGTTTACGCCGGCGGTATCCAGCTCCTCGCCTGTGATATGGTATATTCCGTCATCATTGACAACGATCCTGATATAATCTCCGGATGGGGTCGGCGCGTTGGCTTGCGGCTCGTTCATCACATTGCGCTTCATCTCTTCCGAGAGGTCATCGAAGTGCGATGGGAAAGCCGCGTTAGAGGTGAGAGTGACGTTGATGTTCCTGAAGTAAGTGATTTGACCTGTCGCGGAATCATACCGGTAAGGGAGGACGATCAGCGAGAAAAGTTTCTCGCCGCGCATGATGCCGACCTCCTTGAGAAGGACGCCGTTCGCGTCAGTGAGGCTTTTGAAATCGAAGCGCGCGGTCGCGTTGCTTCCCTTGGCGCTGTCGACCGCAGGTGCAGCAGGGCCCACGAGCCGAAATGTCTTTGGATTTAGCCGACTGACCGAATAACTGACAGCTCCCCGCGAGAGAAACGGAAATGCGACGTACGGAGTGCCTCCGTTGCCTCGCGCCATTGAGGTGATGCTTTGCTCGTCTGACGTTACAGTTATAAGCCGTTTCGTCGGAGAAATCGATTGAACTTTGGTGAGGCCTACGGTTTTGCCAGAAGCCTGTTCCGCAAGCCCTAAGAGGAGGGCAACCATCAGTGCAGACCAAAATCGATGATGTACCCTATCGTATCGCACTGCCATACTTGCTATTCATTTTGTTGGAACCGCGTTAAGTCAATCAGGTTTGAATAGAACGATACTGCCGGCATCCGCTGCCGTTGCATGTCGTGGACGGAACTATTAATCGGCTTATGCTGAGCCCTGACGCTGCTTACTACGTTCATTGGAGAATAAAGATCAGGTACATCCGCCTGCTCAAAATGTTCCCGAAACAAATACACCTCCGGCTGCTACGAAATGTGCGTGGCTATTTCGTGTCTTCTCTTTGCATGAGTGATCGGATGTGCTTGAGCTGGACAAACCCCGGAACGGTTTTAAAAACCTGCGGAGAACCGTGTCGCCGTTCTTTTCCAGCGCGCGCGTTGAGAGGAGTCGCGAGTCCTCTGCCGCAAGTTTGTAATGGAACTCCGTTTTTCTAGCTGGTGCTTTGGCTGGTATGATTCTGTGTGGTGGCACGGTTTCATTGTGCCTGCTTGCTAACCGTGAAACCTCCACAAGCTAAATCCCGCCTTCTGAAAAAGCAATAATCGGCATCACGACTGAAGGAAGTGTTGGACTTGTTAGAAGCAGGAACGCTATCGCCGGTGGGGGTGTGTTGCGCGTTGATGATTGAAACGATTATCGGAAAATCGCAACCGAACATTTGTTGCGAAATGTCGGCGTGGTCCGCTGGCCTAACGGGTGGAGGTGCACCGATCTAATACTGCACCGGGCCGCTGTGGCATCGTATCAGGCGGAAAGAGACTTCAGAAAATTTTCAATATAGAGAGCGTGCCTATCTTGTGACGCTTCCGTAGTCCCAACCATTTTGACTGCACATTACCCTCACATGAGAATCCCATGTGGGCTCATCTTTCGGGCGTCCTTCCACGAAGCAATCAATGCTCAGATACCTCAGCGGTTTATCACCTATGCACTTGATGGAATGAAGGGTCGACGGCGGGATCCTTACGACGTCGTGGGGGTGTACTTCGAACTGTTCCTTCCTTTCGCCGATCGTGAGGAGGCCATCGCCCTCCATCACGTAGAAGACTTGTTCGGTGTCGTCGTGCTTGTGAGGCGGCGGCGCCTCTCCCTTTTCGAGAACAACTACGAAAACTTCGGACGTTGAGGACTCCGATCTGTCTATTACCAGGTCGTTGACATGTGTTGGAAATCTGTAGTGCTTTATCTTCGAAGTTGAGAATACATATTGCATGACGTTCTCTTGATTTAGTTAGATCTGCTTCGACAAAGTAAGCATGTTCATAGATGCTTCCAAAGAATTGTCTTAATAATCCGTCTCTCCATGAGCACTATTCGTCGTGCCGTTTAGAATCGATCGGTTCCTTAACGGGTGAGTCAGGACAACGGTCAATCCCCGCGGGAGAGCATCTACTTGGCGGACGGTGTGTTGAGGGGGTGGGAAGTGACATTGATATGGCTGAATCTCCCGGGAAAATGGCTTATGGAATTATCAACTTCCTTGGTAATTTGTCCGAGAAGTAGTAATTTTTGTCCTGGAATTATTCGCGGGTTTTGAGGAACCTGCGAAAACAAGCATTGCCCGGTGGTGTAATTGGCAACACGCCTGACTCTGGATCAGGAAAGTCAAGGTTCGAGCCCTTGCCGGGCAGCATTTCTCGGAATTTTGAATTCTAAATTCTCAATTTTGAACTAATTAAGAATTCAAAATTTAAAATTCAAACTTCTCGTCAATTACGGCGCTATCGTCTAGTGGCCTAGGACGTCGCCCTCTCAAGGCGAAAACACGGGTTCGACTCCCGTTAGCGCTACACTCACCCAAAGAAATTCTCCCGTCATAATTGAACGCGTCCCTCCCACCGGTCATCTCTATGTCTTTCCTGGAATCGCCGCAATGGAAGGGGCGCATATGGCTGGTTTGGAGAAAGTCATTCACGAACAGCTCAGGTAAGCAGAATGCTCTTGAAGGCCTCTTGGACTTGGCTCATCCGGTTAATGTTAAAGTGAGGAATGGGGCTGCCGGAAGTTGTAAGCGGAATTTCGTGTGATCGTTCGACGCGGTCTCTCAACGAATCAGCTGAATAGAATATTTCCTGCTGATGATTCGTGTCCGCTTTCCATCGATCAAAGTATTGCAGCGGTGACATTTTTTTTGAAACAGTTTAACCTTCTGTAGAGGCGTGCGTCAAAAAGTGTGAAGTTGCAGCAGAACATAGGAGGGGGTGAAAACCCATTGGAAAGTGCGAGGTCCCCGCATCGTTTGCACAGCTGTCTTTGATGTAGCTACCTGTGCTTTATAACGGTAAGGTGCCGAAACGCATCCAGCGGAACCGATAACAACTAAAGAGAGTGCTTACTAAATGAGACTCACCTTTCTCCAAAAAAGATCCACGGAAAAAATCATGAATAAGAACCGGTTCGCTTTCTTGCTACTCTTGTTCCTATCCAATCCAGCGTTTGCCCAAACGTTCGATTACTTGTTTCCAAGAAATAATTCCTCCCTCGTATCGTTGAGCACCGATGTAATTCTTAGGTCGAGCGAGTACTTGAACCCGTCAAGTTTGTCACCTTCAGAATTTTCTGTCATTGGCGCGAAAAGCGGGGTTCACAGCGGGAGCGTCAAGCTCTCTGATGATAACCAGACCGTCCTTTTCCTCCCCTCGGTGCCGTTCTCAGCAAACGAAAACGTGACAGTCTCTGTTTCATCCGGGATTAGAGCGGTAAATGGTGATTCGCTGCCCGCCGTTACTTTTAGTTTCAGAACCACTCCCCTCAAAGGGCCGATGGATTTGAGCAGCCTCTCTGCGTTGAGAATAACAAGCGCCACCAAAGAAGCACCCCCGGTGAACAGAACCACAAACGGTGCCTCGTCCGTTAATGCCCTTCCGGCTGACTTTCCGCCAATCACTGTCGATACTTCAGACAATCCGTCAAGCGGAGAAATCTTCCTGGCGAACAACAGCCTTACCCCAGCTTCAGATAATTATGGCAACTACATAATGATCCTCAATAACGACGGAAGTGTCGTGAGGTATATGAAAGTGCCTGCCGGCGCCTACGATTTTAAAGTCCAGCCGAACGGCGACATTTCGTATGGCGAACTGACGAAAGTAGTAATGATCGGGAGTTCCGATGTCATGGAGTATGCGAGGTGGATTGTAATGGACACATCGTTCACTCCTATCGATACTTTCGAATGCGGGAATGGTTATGGGCCGGAAACCGATGTGCACGACTTTGTGCTTTTGCCGAACGGCCACGCTCTGCTCTTTGCTTCGGATCCGGAGCCGGTGAATATGAGCCAGTACGGCGGAAGCGCCAACGCAGTCGTAATAGGAAACATAGTTCAGGAACTCGACGCATCTAAAGACGTCGTTTTCCAATGGCGAACATGGGATGCCATTCCAGATACGGATTCCTATATGAGTCTTACAACGAACACTGTTGATCTGACGCATGGGAACGCGCTGGATGTGGACCGGGATGGCAACATCATATTCTCGATGAGGCACCTCTCAAGCATCGTCAAGATTGACCGACAAACTGGTAACATTGACTGGATCCTGGGTGGTAAGCAAAACCAATTCACTTTTGAAAATGAGCATGCATCCAACGCCCCGACATATTTCTCGTTCCAACATGACGCACGCATACTGCCGAACGGGGATCTAACGTTGTTTGACAACGGGAACCAGCATAACCCGCCGTATTCCAGGGCTGTCGAATATAAACTGGATGAACAGGATAAGACTGCGAACCTGGTGTGGGAATACAGACACAACCCGGATATCTTCAATTTCGCTATGGGGTCTGTTCAGAGGCTGGCGAATGGAAACTCTCTGATAGGGTGGGGTTTTGCGAGCGCGAACGGGGCACCGGCTCTCACTGAGGTCCGGCCCGACGGCTCAATAGCTCTGGAAATCAGTTTGCCAGCGGGACAATATTCTTACAGGGCATATAAATTTCCTTGGGTCAGTCAAACTCCGGTGGCCAATGTCTCCGTGGGCGCAACCACTGAACTGCTGCAGGGCGATACTTATTCTTTCAACGATGCAACCGATACTACCGGTGTGTCGGTAAAATTCAATCAGCTTAGTGCCCTTTATGCGACCGCGAGCGTTTCCAGGTACGATTATGCACCGCTGAATCCTACATTTTCCGGAACAGCTCCCATCATGTCATCGAACTATTTCAATTTCGCGGCTGAGGGAATTGGATCTTATTCCGCAGAAGTCCAGGTGAATCTGAAATATTACCCAGATGTCACGAACCCATCGCAGACCGTTGTCTATGCGCGGAACGGAAGCTCGGGCAATTTCATTCCATTGCCGACTAGTTACGATTCAAGCAAGGATCAGCTGACATTTAACGCTTCAACCTTCGGGGACTTCGCGTTCGGCATCCCGCAAACTGTCGATTCAGTATACGCGCCGGTCCCGATCGCTCCTGCTGACAGCGAAGCCGTCTTCCAAGAGGCCCCGGTTACATTGGTTTGGGGAACTCGAGGGGTCGTCAAAACATATGAATTGCAGGTCGCTACCGACCCGTCTTTTAGCAACCCCATCGTGGATAACTCTAATCTTGGGACCACATCCTATACCATGACGAATTTAGACAGTACCAAGACTTACTACTGGCGCGTGGACAATACTAACGCTGCCGGGACGAGCAAATGGTCAACAATGGAAACCTTTAGCCCGGCCCCCGATTTCATTAAGATCTTGTCGCCGAGGGGCGGGGATGCTCTGTACCTTGATTCTACTTATGTGATCAGCTGGAAATCGGATGTTAAAGACACGGTTAGAATCGAATTGCTGCGGGGGAATATCCTTGTTACGGTAATTGCGGACAGTCTGTACGCGGGAACCGACGCGATAGATTGGCAGGTCCCGACAAATCTTCAGGAAGACTCGACCTACAGGATTTCGGTCGTGAGCATAAACAACTCGAATCTTACGGGTGCGAACCGGTTGGGCTTCTCCATCCTGGAGGGAATCACTTCGGTTAATCAGACACCTGATCTGCCCGAAGCATACAGACTGGAACAGAACTACCCCGATCCGTTCAATCCGACCACGCAGATCAGTTACTCTGTCGCAAGTCGAAGCCAGGTCACTCTGGAAATATTCAACGAGCTCGGCCAGAAAATAAGTACGTTGTATTCTGGTATAAGGGCTGCGGGGGATTACACCGCCACATTCGACGCGAGCAGGTTTGCCAGCGGAGTCTACTTCTATCGCCTGACCGCATCGCCGCTCTCAGGACAGGGACGCAGCTTCTATTCGGTAAAGAAGATGGTATTTGTGAAGTAGCCACTTGAAAACCTGTGGTCGCGAATGCCCGCCTTGTCGATTCTGGGATAGCTTGCGACAGGGTGGGCCTCGGACGCTTCGTTAGCTCGCGGGAAAGGACTATGGTCTCCCCAGATAGCTCAAGTGTTCTTCTGGGTTTATATTTTTTTGCGGATATTTCACGAGTGGCGGCCGCGCTTTGACTAGGGATTGAAACGATGTAGTTAGAAGTCGTCATTTCAATTCCGGGACATTTCAATGGTTAAACAATTTCAAATGGAGTAAATAAAAATCTGTGGGAAGGGTAAGCATGGTATGAGCAACGCTGACAGGTGGAAGCGATTTGTGGCAATTACAGTCATTAACATGCTAGCATATTCTGCGCTCACTGCGGCCAGCCTCCCGCCGGGCAGATCATCCGGAACCAGGGAGCCGAGTGCCTCAGCATCATACATAGTATATCAATCGCCTTTGCCTGGCAGCATGTACGTAACGCCGGGGTCCAACATCATCATAAGATGCGACGAAAACATAAACACCGGCAGTGTGAGCCAGAACCTTTTTGACGTGGTCGGCAGCTCAAGTGGTGTCCATCAAGGAAGGGTAATCCTTGTTAATGACGATCGTACTATACTCTTTCAACCAGCCTCTCCGTTCGCTCTTGGTGAGACGGTCAGCGTGCAATTGAATCACGACTTGCTCTCCACAAGCGGTGATAGTATTACTTGTGCACCTTTCTCATTCGAAATCGCCAGTACGTACATAAACAGCAATTACGGAATAGTAGAAAATATGAACCAAGGAAAATCAGGCGTGTCGAGCTTGGCAGCGAGGAGACAGGAGCAATCGAGCGTAACTGCGCCTTACGCCAGAAGAGGCTGGATGGCGGTCGGAACTGCTGGTCTGCCTTCTAACTTCCCTATGTTGCAGGTGACAGATTCGAGTAATCCTTCACCCGGATTCATTTTTCTCGGGACGAACCTGAGTGAAACTACTACTGGCCAGTATGGCGATTACCTCATTATCGCCAATAACAAGGGCGAGCCTCTCTTTTACCGCGCAACCAGCGAACCGGATTGGGATTTTACCATCCAACCGACCGGAGTCTTGACCTACGGGTCCAACAACGAGGGGCTTCATTATTTGCTGAATCCTTCATTGCAGTTAATTGACAGCGTATCATGCGGCAATGAATATCTTAACGACAGTCACGAAATAAGAATGCTGCCAAACGGCGATATCTATCTGCTAGCGGACGACTACGAAAACATAGATATGGGCAAAATTGTTTCTGGAGGTGATTCCGATGTAGTGGTTCTCGGAAGTGTGCTTCAAGAGCTCGATCCACAGGGAAACGTCATCTTTCAATGGCGGGCTATCGATCATTTGAAGATTGGCGATGCGTTGGGTCAGGATTTGACTCAATCACTGGTCGATCCGTACCACTGTAACTCAATTGCTTTTGACACGGATGGAAATATCCTCCTATCGGTTCGTCATTTCAGTGCAATTGTGAAGATCAACGCTCAAACCGGTGATATCATGTGGCAGCTTGGCGGCAGGAACAATCAGTTCACGTTTGTAAATGATTCCGTCGGATTTTCTTATCAACACTCCGTTAGAGTGCTTCCCAACGGCGATATAACTCTCTTCGACAACGGTAACCTCCGTCTCCCGCCATTCTCCAGAGCAGTCGAGTACAAGCTGGACGAGGCGAAGAAAACCGCTACCTTGGTTTGGCAGTATAGTCCGGATCCAGAAATCTTTGGGCAGGCAATGGGATATGTCCAGAGGCTTCCCAATGGCAATACATTCATAGGATGGGGGTACGATGAGGGAGGAATGCCTGCGGTGACCGAGGTTACGCCCGACGGTCAAATCGCGTTGCAAATGTCACTCCCTTATGACGTCTTCAGCTATCGAGCTTACAAGTTCCCATTCCTCCTTATCACATCTCCAACGATTGGTGACACGCTTGGACGCGGCAATGAAGCAACCCTGAGATGGAATTCTTCAGGTGTGGATTCCGTGAATGTCGACTACTCCGCAGATGGTGGAACAGCGTGGACCTCGGTCGTAAAAGATTACCCTGCAAGGAATGATTCGCTGAACGTCACGGTACCTGTCACGGCCGATTCGGTATTTCAATTTAAGATTACTGAGTCGGGTAAAATGGACGACGGCCTGGTCTTCAACAGCGATCCAGTCCCAATAGGCGTGGTCACGGGGGTTCAGCCGCCATCAGTGCCTTATTCTTTCGGCTTATCTAGCAATTATCCGAATCCTTTCAATCCATCGACAGCAA
>JAJYOS010000068.1 GCA_021796055.1 Bacteroidota bacterium | reverse complement strand
TCTTTCCGCTCGCGGCAGCCTTCAAAAGGGAGCGGCGATAAATATCGAACGCTGGAGCAGCAATCAGACTGATCCCTCCATGAAGAATGCTTAAGTAAGGATTTGCGATTGTCTTCTGCCAGTCGTAACCTACGACAGTTCCGAATCCCTGACATTCAGGGCACGCCCCGTAAGGATTGTTGAACGAGAAGAGGCGGGGCTCCGGTTCAAGATACGCAGAACCGCAATCCGAGCATTCGAAGCTGCTTGAGAACCTCCGAACGGTCGCGCTATCTACGTCGCAGATATAAATCTTTCCTCCCCCGTTCGCAAAACCTTGCTCGCAAGCCTCTATCACTCTCTCCGCGTACCCTTCGCTTCCCGGCACAACCCTATCGGCAAGTACCATGGGGGTACCGGAATCGGGGACTTCAGCTACGTTTGAGTCAATCAACTCCGTCGGTTTATCGAGAAGCACGAAGCGGTAAAAGCCGCGTCGCCTTAGGTCATCGATATTTTTCCTGGTATCACCCGCCACCATATCAAAAAGAATAAATAGTCTCTTGCCTTTTAGAGACTTATCTGCTTCTCTCAAAATCGATTCAGGCGAATATCGAAATACGGGGCCATGGCCTTTAGTACAGTAGACGGTCCCCGCACGTCCGAAGAGAAGTCTGAGGTAGTCGTAGATCTCCGTCATTGTCGCTACCGTCGACCTCGGATTTCGGCTGAGCCGCCTCTGCTCTATCGCGACCGTCGGGGTTATTCCCCTTATGGTGTCGAGATCCGGCTTTTCCATTCTTTCAAGAAATTGACGGACATAAGCGGAGAGGCTTTCTATGTACCTTCTCTGCCCCTCGGCATAGATAGTGTCGAAAGCGAGGCTCGATTTGCCACTCCCAGACGGACCTGTCACCACAGTGATCATGCCTTTAGGAATAGTGACATCTATATTTTTTAAGTTGTGTGTCCTGACCCCTTCGAGAACAAGTTCTCCTGCCTCGTTGGCCTTCTTGCTCTTATGTGCGGTTGTTGCTCTTGTCAACTAAAATTGCTCCTTTTACCTGCATGAATATCAAGTTAACAACTCGAAGAGATAATTTCGTGGGATAATGTAATCCACACTTCGGTGGCTTTGACACTGCCTCGCGAGCGATAGGCACCTTCCAAAGTGATTACTTCGACCGGTATGATGAAGCTTGAAAGCCATGTTACCAAAAAGTATATTTTTTTAGTGAAATTAAAGAACCCGTCATTCTCGTTACGAACAAGGATAACGGCGGTGGTCGTGCTTATCCTCTTCGCCGCCGGGATACTCATAACCTACTTCAATTCGATCGCGACCGAAAAAATGCTTTTCCGAGACGCTGAGAACAGCGCTCAGTTCATTGCCGCCGAGTTTAATGTCGCTACCACCGCGTCACCAAAGGTCGATGTCTCCACGCTCGCGGCAAACGCGAGACTTGCCCTCCGTCTCCTTCCTGAATCCGAGTTCATAGGCTTTTTCAAGCAAGTCGATCCGGACTCAATGCAATTGGTAGCCTTCGCCGGAAGAGCTCCAGAAGGGGGCGAATTCTCCTATGTCAAACGAACTCTGATTACCAGCCACCCAAGACGCGGCGAGGTCTCGTCGATCAGGTACGGCAACTCTCTTTACTCATACTCGCTCCTCCTACAAGGGAACGACCAGATTTGGGGATACGCTATCACGAAAATAACTCTGAGCCGTGTTAGGCAGACGGTGAGAAGGAATCAGGCCACGGGGGCGGCCATTACGCTGGCAGTCAGCGTGTTCGCGTCGATTCTGCTGCTGGTAGCCTTCCGGGTGACCTTTCTGAGGCCATTTGAAGAACTTGAGACTGCCTTACGTTATGCCGCAGGCGGAAATATGGACTCCCGCCTTTACATAACTTCAGGCACAGAGTTTCGCACTCTCTCGACAATTTATAACGAGATGATGATAGAGCTTCAGAAAGCTCACGACATCATAAAGTCAGAAGTCAAGCGCCAGGAAGAGTCGGCCATAAAACTTCAGAAGGAAATAGAAATTGCCACCGAAGCGCTGCGACAGAAGAGCGATGAAGTCATTTCGATGCAGGAGAAACTTAGACTCTTCGAGTCGCAAGCCTCGCTCGGTAAGGTCGCGTCCAAGCTTGCTCACGAGCTCGGTAGCCCGCTGAATGCAATATATACCTCCGTGCAATTGCTGCTCGAAAATGATATTCCTGAACTTGAGAAGAACAAGCTCAAGGTTATTTACAGGCAGGTGGAGACGATGATAGGCATCATTAATCGCTCTCTACAATCGAGGAAGATCGCGATGCCATCCAAGCAGCGAATAGTTCTCTCTAATCTTATCGAGGAGACGCGCGCCGTCATGGAGCCCAAAATGCGGGACAAGTCCGTCTCCTTCGAAGTGCAGATGGAAAACACACAGGCCGTATTCGAAGCGGACCCGGTTCAGATTCAACAGGTTCTGATCAACCTCCTTAATAATTCGATTGACGCCGTCGAGTCAAAAGATGATCATTCGACTCGCGGAGTAGTCACGCTCAAGACATCCTTCGATAGCGGCTTTGAATTTGAAAACATAAGGTTTGATATTTCAGATAACGGCGGCGGAGTACCGCAAGAAGTCGTGCGCCAGTTGTTCAATGAGTTCATCAATAGCAAAAAGCCCAACGGAAACGGGATCGGACTTGTCATATGTAAAGAGATCGTCGACAGACACAACGGAAAAATATTTCTATCGGACACATCCGAGCACGGTTCAACATTCTCAATAGTATTACCTACACATAGCAAAGATGAAAGACAAAATCGCAGTAATTGACGATCACGCGGATTCGCTGGAGATACTACGCGAAGCGCTGTCGTCCTCATATCAGGTGGAAACGTTTTCCGACCCAGTAGCGGCCCTATCGCGAATTAAGATGGGCGGTTTCTCAGCAGTCGTGACCGACGTCATGATGCCAGGCCTCAATGGGGTTGAACTTATGAGTAGACTCCTTGAAGCTTCCCCCTCGTTGCCGGTCATACTAATAACAGCTTTCGGAACACTTGAAGCGGCGGCAAACACAATAAAAGACGGGGCTTTCGACTACTTAAGCAAGCCGCTTAATCTCAACGAGATACGCCTTGTAGTTTCGAACGCCGTTTCTCACTTCCACGCCGCCGAAGGTGCCGGCGAAAAGGGTACCCTCCAACAGATGGAGCCAAATGTTTCGAATGTGGTCGGAAAGAGCGAGAGAATGCTCAAGGTGTTCAAGGTAATTGGGAGGGTAGCTCCAACTAACTCCAGTATACTGATAGAGGGAGAAAGTGGAACAGGAAAAGAAATTGTAGCGCGCTCAATACATCTCAACAGTCCGCGAGCGGAAAAACCGTTCATACCGATAAATGTAGCCGCCATCCCTGAACAACTTCTCGAAGCTGAACTTTTCGGTCACGAAAAAGGGGCCTTTACCGGGGCGCTATTTGCGAGGGACGGATTGTTCACGGAAGCTGAAGGCGGCACGCTCTTCCTTGACGAGGTTGGAGAAATACCTTTGCTCCTCCAACCTAAACTTCTCAGGGTTCTACAGGAGCATGAGGTCCGCCGAATTGGGAGCAGCGTTTCTCGGATCGTCGACGTCAGGATCATAGCCGCGACGAACCGGAATCTCGAAGAACTAGTGAGTGAGAAGCTGTTCCGCGAAGATCTCTTCTACCGGCTCAGCGTCATCAAGATAGAGCTTCCTCCTTTACGCGAAAGACAGGACGATATCCCTCTCCTGATCGATTTCTTTATTAAGAAGTACAACATCCAGCATAACAAACAAGTAACCGGCATCTCTGCCGAGTTGCTCGAGCGATTATATCGCCTCACCTGGCCCGGAAATGTCCGCGAGCTTGAGAACTTCGTGGACAGAGCCGTCGCCCTTGCAACGGGACCGATCCTGGCTCCCGGCGACACCGAGCTTCCCTCCGTTCGAAAACAGGGAGAGAACTGGACTGAACATCTCCCTTCCAACTTAACTCTCGATGAGCTCGAGACGGAATATATAAATCACGTTCTAAGCTTCTGCGGGGACAACTACGTCGCAGCCGCAGAAATATTGGGGATAAACAAGAGCACACTCTATAGGAAATTAGGCCGACCCAGGAAATGAAACGCTCCCCTGTCTCTCTTGCAATGAAGATCATCCTTCTGATCTTCGTCATTTCGCCATGCATTTACGCGCAGGAAACAGCTTCGCAGCGTCTCCTGAAACGCGAGATTAATCACATGATTTCGCAAAGTAAATCGCCCGGAACGCAGAAAGCTGTCGATGTCTACTCGCTCAGAGAAAGACGGACGATCTTCAGCACAAATGCCGGGCTTTTACTTCTCCCCGCCAGTAACCTAAAAATTGTGACGACTTCTTTCGCCCTGAATAGTCTCGGCAAGGGTTATCTTTTCGCCACTCCATTCGACTTCGCGGGAGTGCAGCGGGAAGATAGCCTGGTCGGCGACCTCGTCGTTGTCGGCATGGGCGATCCAATAATCAGAATGAATGATCTCGATTCAGCGGCTAAGGCGATAGAAGCGACCGGGATTACCACCGTTACGGGAAATCTTGTCCTCGACATTTCGAAATTCGATTCCCTTCAATGGGGGGCAGGTTGGATGTGGGACGACGAGCCGGAACCGTATGCCATGTTTATCGCACCGGCAGAGCTTCAGCACGACGTAGTAAACGTTTTTGTTTCGTTGGATCCATCAGGAAGCGGCCTTGTCGTCACAACTTATCCCGAGACTTCATTTATCAAGATCGACAATCTGGCTCAACCCGGAGATATTGACACAATTAACGTAACGCGTGAGATGATTAATGGCGTGAATACGATCGTCGTTACTGGAACTTACACGGACGATTTCACTCCCACGACTTACCAGTTCTCGGTGCGACATCCTGCTCATTATTTCGGGACCGTCTTGCGAGAGCTTCTGGAAAAACACGGTGTCAAGATACTCGGACATCTTGATGTTACGCGCACTTATACGGACCATACGTCTCGCGTGCAGGTGTTTTCCCTGATACATGGGATAGACACTGTGGTCACGTATATCAACCATGTGTCGGATAATCTGGGCGCGGAGTGCATGCTGCGCACGGTCCCGATGGCAACTGCGGATGAGGTGGGAAGCGCAAAGAATGGAATTACTCTTGAGAAAACTTTCCTTGAGCAATGTGGAGTAGACACGACACAATACTTCATCGTGGATGGTTCGGGAGTCTCCCATTACGACCTCATTACGCCCAACGCCATCGTGCATGTCCTCCGCTACGACCTTAACCAACCATACAAGCATATATTCGTTAACAGTCTCCCCGTCGCCGGAGAAGCGGGTACTCTTCAGGACAGGATGACTCAGAGTTTCGTGAAAGGTTTAGTCCACGCGAAAACTGGTTCATTGCTTGGAGTCCGCACTCTTTCCGGCTACATATTCATTCCGCATGACACGCTGGTCTTCTCGATGATGATGGAGAATATTGCATGGAACGCAGATTCAATGAGAAGCCTGCAAGACAGCATTTGTACTTTGCTCACACAGTACAGCCCCAATTTAAGGGTCTTTGTCAGGAACCTTCGCGTGCACAGAATCGGTACGTTTGGGATTCGCGAATACAGTAGACGGGCCCCGATGAGACGGAAGCCGCGCAAGGAAGTCGGACGGTTCAGAAAGACGACTCATCGCCCGCATGAGATTTCAGGGCAAGGCCTCAAACGCGAATGACGCGGGTAGATGAGATAGTCGTTGAGATTTTGGCTGAATTTGGTTAAATTAAAGCACAAAATTTAGCACATATGCTGGCGTAGCTCAGTTGGTTAGAGCACTAGATTGTGGATCTAGGGGTCGCAGGTTCGAATCCCGCCGCCAGTACCAACACTTCTCAGTCTCTTATCTTCCGCACTTTTTGCCAATTTCACTCGATCCCTCTGGTATCTCACTCCCAACATTCGCGGTTCAAGAAACCTCTTATCCGGATCGTTGCGCAAAACTCAGAGCCGTCTTTCTTCATGCTTACGGTCTTACCCTCATCTCTCAAACGAGCAGCTATTCGGCGCTGTCAAGCGCATCCAGCAAACGCAGCTTGGTTGCCCGGTAGACCTTCACACTCTTGTTGTATTCATCGTACGACCGAAACACCTGCTGTATTATCATTCGGCAGAGCTTTGGATCCTTCTCGTCAAGCTGACGAAGTAGTTCGCGGTCTTCAAGCCCAATCCTCAGCGCTTCAAATCGGACAGAGGGCCACGGTTCCCCGGGTCCAGGATAGACGATGTACGGATCTCCGGCAGGGAGTTGATCGTTCGTGTGAGGCGCATCCGGGTGGTCTACCACGCTTTGTTTAAATGGATTCGCGTAATATTGATTTAGCCCCCAGTGGAGAAATCCAGAAGTGCCAAAAAGCGCCGCCCCCCAGCCGATATATACCGGGCGCAGCCTTTCCATGTCAAGAAGCCTGTTAATCCACGGACCGGTTGGAGTGAGGCATGTGTAAACCCAACATTCGTTACCATCATTCTGTCGCCCCATGTAGAATTCCCGATGCTCTTGATATTGGTCGTCCGTTGGACACCAAACGTCGATAGCGCCAACAAGATCCCTGTTGTCCCCGGCTTCCAACACTCGCACACCGGGGAGCTTCTCGTGAATGAGCCGAGCGACGAATATATAATCGCTATCCAAGTTTGGACCCGGTTCATCCTGGATATGCTGAAACCATCTTCCCTCCAAATGCTCCCTCTCTATGAAATCGTGAAGCTGGTCGAGCGTCGATACCAATTCAGCTGTTCCTCGACTGTTTCGTACCGGGAATCCGCCACCAGTGATGAGATGATTCCCCTTTGAGGTAAGGAAGGGCCCCCCTTCCACATAGTAGAAGCCATGCTTTTGTAAGATAGAGATCGTTCTTCCCATTCTAGCAGTGTCGAGAAGGTACTGTCCGCTGCTGGTCGAGCCCAAATCCAGCGGAAGCCTGAAAGTATTTTGTCGCCCCAGCGCCATCAAGGAGGCATACCTGTTAAGTATTCTCCAGAAGGCAGCACTCCATAGTGTGTCGTGAGTACCCCAAAGCATATTCTTCTCAGAGAACCAGCAAGTGTAGCACATTGTATTCTTGCCGATTTGTGGAACCACGGCAGAATGCACCCTGATCGTAAGATGCCTGACGATCCTCTCAGTGTCCGCACGTAGAATGACTTCAAGGCCGTATTCACCCGGCTCCATGTCACGGGGCACCTTCACTTCAAAAGCGATAGCGGCGACCGAATCGTCAACATCGATTCTAGACTTGATCGGCTTCATCACATCGTGCACACGGAAGGGAGCGCGCCGTATGACGTAAGGATTGAATTGACCATCCCATTTTTCCGTACGGCTAAGTAAACCGGAGTTAATTTCTACGGGAACGCTAAGAAGTTGATAGATACCGACAGACTCTGAAGGCCATCGCTTTGATTTTCTTACCTCGACATTAAGTGGCTCATTTGGCCGAAGGTCCGTAACAAGAATGTGCACGCCGGCGAATGTGCCTCTAGCGGCGTCGAGAACGATAGGTTCCTGAAGGGCAACTTCTTTGATTCTCGAATCGGGATACAGCGGCGTTAGTTCATCCACGAATGCGGCTCGAAATCCGGCTGAGGCGCCCGACGGAGTCAGGGCGCCAAAGAGCATCACGAGAATGAGTGAAATCCTGCCAAGCGATGAGAGATGGAGTTTATCCGCGGCAGCGTGGCCATAAGGCAGACTATGTGTGAAGTTAATATTCATTATCGGCTCCTCGTGGGACAACTGTATTCACTGAAGAGAATGCGCCCGTTTTCGTTCCTTCCTGGAACTTGGATTGAAATCTTCACGATAGCGCAGATCGAAGCCTATCCTCGTTTAATGTCACATGACTTCCGGCTCAAATAGTAAAGCAAGATGGCGGTGATTAAGCAAGACCAGCGCAGTTCTATTCTTCTATTTTCTGTCCAATATCTCTCGTACCTTCTTGCTCAATTCTGAAACACCGAACGGCTTCGCCATGAAGTCAACATCATGCGGGAATGGCGTCTCTGTTCCGGAAGTTCTATCATAACCGCTCACAAATAAAAACTTAACGCGAGGATCCCGTTCCAATAAACTTTGTCTCAATTCCCTTCCGCTCATCTTCGGCATGACGATATCAGAAATTACAAGTGACACACCCCCGGATACCGAATCGTATAATTGCGCCCCTTCTTCGCCGTCCGCCGCTTCTATGACTTCGTAACCGTTCTCTCTAAGAAATGCGGCCATAAATTGTCGCATCTCTTCATTGTCCTCCACAACGAGGATTTTCTCGGAAGCGTCTTTCGCGCACGGGAGTTCTTCACTTTCCCGTTTGGCATTCTCGGGACGCTGTTTCGCAGACGGTAAGAAAATCTCAAATGTCGTCCCTTTACCCAATTCAGTGCGAAGATGAATTGACCCGTTATGCTGCTTCACGATGCCGTGTACGACGGACAAGCCGAGTCCGGTTCCCTTTCCAACTTCCTTGGTCGTGAAGAAAGGCTCGTAAATCCTTTCGAGGACAGATTTCTCGATGCCGGTGCCGGTGTCTGTGACCGCCAATATGACGTAGTCGATGTCATCTTCGCCTGAGATGGACCAATTAGGGGAATCATTCAGCCTGCTGTTTCTGGTCTCCAGGAGGAGTTCCCCTCCGCCGGGCATCGCGTCGTTCGCGTTGAGGATAAGATTCAGGAGTACCTGCTCAATTTGAGGAGGATCAACGTGAACAGTATCGAGATCCTTCCCCGCCACGAACCGGACGCTGACATTTTCGCGGATTATACGAGGAACGAGTTGCAAGAAATCAGCCACGAGGTCGTTAAGGTTAATATATTTGGGCTGAAGGAACTGCTTTCTAGAAAACGCGAGAAGCTGTTTAGTGACCCCGGCGGCTTTCATTGCAAGCATGTTGATACGCTCCAGGTAGCTGCTTGGAACGCTCCCTTCGCTCGCCTTGCGCAGTGCAAGCTGTGAAAAGCCGATTATGCCCCCCAGTATGTTGTTAAAATCGTGTGCTATCCCGCTGGTAAGTTGTCCCAGACTTTCGAGTTTCTGCGACTGGCGCAGCTGTTCTTCGAGCAACTTTCGCTCCGTGATGTCTCGCAGAACCGCAAGGAGCATCGGCTCACCGTCGATCACAACCTTACTGAGACTCACCTCGCAGTCAAACACTTCGTCATTGAGTCTACTGTGCTGCCACTCAAAAAATTGGGACTCCCCCTGAAGCGCCGCCGATATTTTCTCTGCGGCCTTTTCTTTCGATAACATGCCGTCGGCTTGGATGGCGGGAGACAAATCTTCGACCACCGCCCCGATAATTTTGTTTCTGTCGCCGCCGAATACCTGATATGCTGCCTCGTTGCAGTCAACAATCATGTTTTGCTTCAAAAGTAGAAGGGCGTCGCGCGCGTTATTGAAGATTGCGGCAAAGCGGTCTCTTAGCGCGATCGCCAACCGTTCATTTTCTTTTTGCGTCGTGATGTCGACGATCAACCCTCGCAGACCGGCGGGCTTGCCATCCTTTAGAATTACATTCCCGTATTGTATCGCTGGAAAGAGCGTCCCATCCTTCCGTATTATCGTGTATTCCATTCCGCCCGTGGTTTTGCCCGTCTGAATCGCTCTTCCGATATCGCTGCGGGCTCGCTCGCGGTCAACGGGAGCTATGAAATCAAGTGCGTTTAGCCCATTCTCCCAATCTTCCTGGGTGATTCGGAACATCTCGAACGCGAACCGATTCGCGAAAGTCAGGTTCCCGGACATATCCATTTCGTAGACGGTCTGCGGAAGAAAATCTATCAGGTCTCGAAGGCGTTGCTCGTTCTCGAAGATGGCGTTCTCTACATAATCGCGGTCCGTGATGTCGTGCGCGGTAACGATCACCGCCCGACGGCTATTGAAGACTATTTCGTGCGAGAATTCTTCCACCGTAACGATGTCGCCGTTCTTTAGTCTGTGGCTCTGCACCCCGCCGTAGGTGAAACACCCGGCCTCGGGTCTGGCACATTGGGTAACTCCGTCCGCAGCGAACTCGGGTCGGAGAAGCGTGGCGTCCATTTGGAGGAACTCCTCGTGCAAGTAGCCATATTTCAAACTGGCGGATTCATTAACGTCAAGACACCGAAGCGTTTCAGAGTCGAAGATCCACATCGGTAGCGGGTTTTTCTTGAAAAGCTGTTCAAACGATAGTCCCGTCTCGCGATTCAATTCGTTGTCAGCCGTCTCTTTCGAATTTGGAGAAGTTGTCATAATCCATCAGATAATAATATAGAGCAATAAGTTTTGATCATGATCGACCTCCTCCCGCTGTACCTCTCCTCCTAAAGAGACCACCTCCACGTACCGAGAGCCGATGCCTGGAATCCCTCTCTGTGGTATATCGGTAAAATCTGTGCATGACTTTAGCTGTAGATCGAACAAATGGCCCCAAGTTTTGATTTTCTCAAATAGATCAAATAGGTTATTCTCCAGCTCTGTCTCACCAGAAGTCGGCGATCCACAGGCCGGAAAAGCCGTACACACGCATATGCCCATGACATCTCCAACGGCAAGAATATTCCCCTGAGGATTGAAGGCGACCTAAATACATTCTAAACATTCGGAAGAATCATGCAGAGGGTGAAGAGACGAATCCTTCCGAAAACCTCCCCGGTCCGCCCGGAAGCTCTTTCAGCTTCATTTAGTTCCTTTCGTTATGCGATGTTCTCGCCTGCGTTTGATTGAATCGGATTGTTGACAAGTAAACTGCACAGAACACGTATGAACCGGGCGCTACACTCGGGATTGCCGTAGTGTCAGCGAAGCCGCTTAAAAGCCGCGAATATAAGAAAGTCGCCTGCCCGTCAAAGGAAGAAGACTTGATTGAGCACCCCTTCCCTCCTGAGCATGCTCGACGAATGACTTCTTAATTTCCCGTAACTTCGTGCATGCTTTATAAAAACTGTGACTAAATTACGGCCCCACGCCGAAAACTCCAAGGGGGCCACGCAATCTTCTCCCAGCCTTTTTGTTGCTAGCGAGAGCGAGGCGCCGTGCTTCTATAATGCTTTCCCCCACACTACACCGAAAGTTAGTGAATATAGTGGCTTCCGTTTGCTCAATGTGAATGTCGGTTTGATAGTCATCGTTGTCAACTGCGAATTCCTGATCCCGATTGACATCCCAACTTCTCCTGTCATCGCATCGCGCGTTGCGTGCTCCGATCCGTATGGATAGTTTTTTAAAGCGGCATACCCATGATAATATTCGAATCCAACCCGCGGTTGTATAAAAATGGGAGGAGTAAAATAACAATTACGGTAAATAGCTCCCCCGTAAATGAGATGATATTCACGCACGTCGAATGTCGACACTCGAGAACCTGGAGGCACATCAAAAGAACCCCACTCACACCCTGTTGATTAAGTTACCGAAACTGGACTCTTCGACGAATTGGCTTTGATGACGTGGGCCGCTATCATCGCTGAGAATGATGTCCCACTCATTCGCGCGTTTCGTGGGTAGAAAAAGAAAGGAAACGGATCGACGAGGTTCGCATGCGACGCGGAAAAGAGTGCATTTACTTTACCTTTGCTAGATTATCCGAACGAAACGCCTTCTCCGACGATCTCTCTTCCATAAGCATATCCCGCCTCCCCGTCATAACCACTTTGTCCCTCTTTGAGAAACTCACCTTGAGCGTGAATGGAATTCGTCACGGCAAGGATGAAGAGCCCGACAGCCGCGTATCGCATTTGTCACCCTGAATTTCGTAGAAGGTAGAGCGCCCGTGGAACATCATCAAGGTATGCGGGCAACAATCAGACACGCATGGCGCTGGTCGTCATAAACTCATTTAAGTAAAAGCATTTTCACCGTAGCTACGCGGCCCCCGGCCGTTATGCGACAGAAGTACACCCCGCTTGAAACATTACGCGGCGACCAGGTTACGGTGTGACTCCCACTGAGCTCATAACCGTTAATAAGTTGTCGCACTTCCTCTCCACGTACGTTATAGATAGTAATGGATACCCTCGCGGGTAATGGTAAGCTGTAGCTGATAGTTGTGCTCGGATTGAACGGGTTAGGATAAACGCTGAAACTGTAACCTGGAACACTCGGCGATTTGTCAACGGCTGTAGCCTCGGTGCCAAGGAAAGCGTCCATCGCTACCGTCGGCTCTCCTGACCGCGGGTCCCAGGCGCCAAGCTGGTAATTCTGCCAGTTATAGCATTCGGGTTCCCAATAAAACACGCCTAAACCACCGGCAGCCTTAGTTTTTGCTATGAGATCCAGCAAAAAGTGATTAGCCCGTACCGGCTGGTCGTAAATATAGCCCGCCTCGACCACCATTACCTTCGTATGGTACCTGGCAATCATGTCCTTCATTGTTATTTGGGCGAGGCTGTCATCCTCATCCCAGGGTAAATTAACCCAGGCCGGATATACTGACATTCCGATTATATCCCACCTCGCGCCATAACTCCTCAGCCCGTCGAATAACCGCCTGTACAAAGCATCGTTGTTCCCTTGTGAAAGGTGAACTATCACCTGCGTCGTGCTGTCGACAGCCTTGATGGCGGCGTAACCTGTGTCGATCATCTCGGCAAAGTTGCCCATGTGGGTCGATGCTTCTCCCAGCGGCCACAACATTCCGTTATCGGTTTCATTTCCGACCTGTACCCATTTGGGAACTACGCCAACAGATTTCAATGTGTCCATAACACCGTAGATATAATTGTACATCTGCGTCAGCAATTGAGGGAGCGAATCGTCTGACCATGCCGCCGGTATGGTCTGGTGTCCTGGATCGGCCCATGTGTCGCTGCAATGAAAATCTATCAGCACATTGAAACCCAAGCTGTCTGCTTCTCGAGCCAGTTTCGTGACGTATTTCGTGCCGCAGTAACCGCCTATCGGATCGACCCACGCTCTTATTCGGATCGCGTCGATCCCCTCCTCTTTAAGTACGTCCAAACAATTCATTTGGACCCCGTAACGGTTTCTGAAAACATAGCCTGCGGCCTCCATCTGCGGCAACCAGCTCACGTCGGCTCCGTTAATAAATTGCGCATTCGCGGATGGAACTTGAACCACTGACAATAAAGAGAGGGCCAAGAGGCCGAGCGCAACCGCTTGAGATGCGGAACCTTCTCGCATGTTCGTTCTACCTTTCAAATCGTACTCAATCGTTGAACTGCAACAGGTTTACTTCAGCAGTAATCGCGACCTCCACGAAGGCCGCCGCCCTTATCTGGCGGCATAACCCCAGGCATCGCAATGTTCCATGTCAAAGCGCACGGTGAATCTGGCGCTATTCCTTCCACAGA
>JAJYOS010000067.1 GCA_021796055.1 Bacteroidota bacterium | reverse complement strand
TATCTCCTGCATGTTCCTTCCCGTCGTGAGCGGGTAGTATATCATCGCGCGGGGCTTGCTGTCAGGGTCGATGAAAAAGACACAACGGGATGTCTCTGTCCTGCTCTCGCCCGGCATTATCATCCCGTACTTCATTGCCACCTCTCTGTTGATGTCCGCGATCACGGGAAACGGTACCTTCACGCCGAGCTTCTCTTCTATGTTGCGTGTCCAGGCAATATGGGAGTACACGGAGTCTATGCTCAATCCGAGCAATTGCACGCCCTTCTTGTTCAGTTCGGAGTTGATTTCGGAGAATCCGACAAACTCAGTCGTGCAAACCGGGGTGAAATCCGCGGGATGAGAAAAGAGAATCAGCCAGCTTCCCTTGAAGTCCGAGAGTCTCAACATGCCGTGAGTCGTTATTGCTTCGAAATCGGGCGCCGGCTCCCCGAGCCGCGGCAGACCGCGGAACGTCTCAGATCCGTTTGCTCCATTATGCTCAACCATTTGTAGTCCCTCCTTCTATCTTTGCCTTGCGTTTGCGATCATAAGAAAAATCCTGACATATAGATTCTCTAACATGGGAACGGGATTAAAGGTTCAGCAGGTTGCCTGACTGCGGCCGAATGCGGCGGGAATCCTGAAATGCCGTGCGATGTTGATCGACCGGGCGTTTCTTCGGTGTTTGGAATTTACGCTTATCAGCATAAATTAAATGAGAAATCAGTAATGGCCCGTTTCGCAAGGAAGGTTTGAATTGTCATACTTAGCAGATGTGAGGAGTGTCGAGAAGTTGACCCGGCTCATCGATCTATGCCGGAATAACCTCTATACATTCGACGAAAATTTGATAAGGCGGGCCTTCGAGTTCAGCTGGAACGCGCATGTCAAGGGTAAGCCGCGGGCGTCGGGTGAGCCCTACTTTTCACACCCGTACGAAGTCGCGCTCGTCGTAGCCAAGGAGATTCCCCTCGACGACATCTCGGTCGCCGCCGCGCTGCTCCACGATGTCGTGGAAGACACCGCATACGATCTCAGGGCAATCCGGGCGGAATTCGGAGACGGAATCGCCGACATCGTTGACGGGGTAACTAAGATATCCGGTGCGGTCGAGAGTCACGAAATCACTCGTGCGGAAAACTACCGGAAGATGCTGCTGTCGATGGCAAAGGACGTGAGGGTTATTCTTGTCAAATTCGCCGACCGGCTTCACAATATGAGGACGCTGGGTTTCCTGTCGTCCGAGAAGCAGAAGCGCATCTCCAAGGAGACGCTCGAGATATACGCACCGCTTGCCCACAGATTCGGACTGGCAAAGGTCAAGTGGGAGTTCGAGGATCTTGCTTTCAAACACCTGAACACCTCCGATTACGAATATATATCGAGGAAGCTCAACGCGAAGCGGCGCGAGCGCGAAGCGTACATCAGGAAGTTCATTCAGCCCATCAAGGAGAGGCTCAACGCGGACGAATACAGATTTGAGATCACCGGTCGGCCGAAGCATATCTACAGCATCTATAACAAGATGGTCAAGCGCAGCAAGCCGATAGAGGAAATCTACGACCTGTTTGCCGTACGCGTCATTCTCGACACCGCCGACAAGAACGACTGCTTCTCCGTCTACGGGGTCGTGTCCGAGATCTATACTCCTGTACCGGAAAGATTCAAAGACTACATCTCAGTACCGAAACAAAACGGCTACCAATCGATTCACACGACCGTCGTCGGGCCCGAAGGAAAAATGGTCGAGGTGCAGATTCGAACAAAGCAGATGGACGAAGTGGCGGATCACGGCGTCGCGGCTCACTGGAAATACAAGGAAGGAGTAAAGGAGTCTGACAGGAAGCTCGAAGAATGGATCTTATGGGTGCGCGAGATACTGGAGCAGCCTGCAGTCTCCAGCGGCGAAGAAGCAGCAACGAGTTTTCTCGAAGGGTTCAAGCTGGATCTGTACCAGGATGAGATTTATGTCTTCACGCCGAAAGGTGATCTCCAGATTCTTCCTAAAGGAGCTACCCCCGTCGATTTCGCGTTCGAGATACATTCCCAGGTCGGGACGCACTGCGTGGGCGCGAAGGTCAACGGCAGGATTGTTCCCCTGAACTCGAAGCTCAACAGCGGTGATCAGATCGAGATAATCACGTCGTCCAATCCGAACGTCAACCCGGACTGGGAGAAGTTCGTCGTATCGCGTAAAGCCAAGGCCCACATCAGGCGTTGGATAAACGAAGAGTCGAGGAAGAAGGCCGCCGACGGTGAAGAAACCTGGACGAAGCGGCTGAAGAAACACAAGATGACCCTGACAGAGGAAGAGCTTGCCAAATTGCTCCGTGAACTCAAATACGACAACGCCCAGAAATTTTACATCGCGATCTCGGAGGAGGATGTCGACGCCGATCAGATCATAGCCCGCCTGACTCAGCAGAAGTCCTCCCACGCGGCAGGCGAAAGCAGCAAGCCCGCGCGGACATTCGTGGAAATCGCCCGGAACGCCTCCGAAGGAATAATCGTGGACGGCTCACGAACGGAGTGGAAGATTTCCTACGCAAAATGCTGCAACCCCATTCCCGGGGACGAAATTGTCGGCTTCGTGACAATGGGTGAAGGGATAAAGGTTCACCGGAGAAGCTGCCCGAACCTTTCGAGGATGGCCGCTTCCGCGAAGGAAAGAATCATCGATGCGAGCTGGCCGGGTGAAAGCAGCGGCCTCTTCGTCGCGGGCGTCTCCGTCTCCGGCATGGATCGCCCCGGGATCCTGACCGAGCTGACACATTCGATTTCCAATTACCAAAACACAAACATACGCAGCGTCTCAGCCGAAGTCCGAAATGCGATTTTTGAAAGCCTGATTATCATTTACGTCAAGGACAAGGAGCATCTGGAACGGCTGATCGACAAATTGAAAAAGATCGAGGGCGTCACGCGCGTAGACAGGATACAGGGCCAAAGTGTCTGATAACGGACGAATAATGGGAATCGATTTCGGCCTGAAGAGGGTCGGAATCGCGGTGAGCGACCCGATGAGAATTATCGCTCAGGGCTTCGACACTCTCGCCAACGACTCTGCTCTCTCCGCCAAAATTCTCGATATCGTGAAAAAGATGTCGGTATCGAAAATCGTCGTGGGCAAACCGCTGAAACTGAGCGGCAAAGAGGGCGATTCGGCAATTGAGGCTTCGAAGTTCGCCCGGAAGTTGAGAGAAAGGCTGTCCCGCGAAGTTCCGGAAGAAGTCGAAGTTGTCGAATGGGACGAGAGGTTTACCACAACCATCGCTCAGAGAACTCAGATAGAGCTCGGCGTCAGGAAGAAAGACAGGCAGAAGAAGGGGAACCTGGATCGAATGGCGTCTCAACTCATACTCCAGAGTTACCTTGATTCTCATCCCAGGTCAAACGATCCTTCGGAGAGACGACCGGATCTGTGACCCCCAGGAAACACACAATCAGGAAAGTCGTTCTCGGATTGGCGCTGCTCTTCGTTGTGATTGAGGCGGTGATGCTTCCCTTCCCATGGACGGTCGCCCGGCTGCGAACTCACAACCCGGGCTTGACGGCGGTAATGAAAGAAAGGATCAGGCAGGCGAGAGCGAGAGACGAGCACTACAAGATTGTTCAGGCCTTCGTCCCGTTGTCGAGAATTTCCCCTTCAATGGTTCATGCTGTGATCGTCGGCGAGGACGGAACGTTTTACGAGAATGACGGCGTTGATTGGTATGAAGTCCAACAATCTTTCAAGAAGGATTGGAAGGACAAGAAGATAGTGAGGGGATCGAGCACAATCACGATGCAGCTGGCGAAAAATCTGTGGTTTTCGACGAGCCGCGACCCCCTGACGAAGCTGAACGAAGTGATTTCAGCATTTATGCTCGATCATTACCTGACGAAAAACAGAATCCTGGAGCTTTATCTCAACTACATAGAATTCGGGCGCGGGATATTCGGAGTCGAGGCAGCCAGCAGGACCTATTTCGGAGAATCGGCCTCACGGTTGACGCGCGAACAGGCCGCCCGACTCGAGGCAATAGTGCCGAGTCCGATAAGGCATTCGCCGAACTCCCCTTCGAGATTTGTTTCGTTCAGGACGAACATCATCCTGATCAGAATGGAAGCGAGAGGATGGTAAAGACAGATGGATGTAGCAGAACTCAAAGAGCTGATTTCAGAGGGCGAGAATTTCAAGATCGAATTCAAGCGCCAGTTCAGCTCCGTCGAGAAAATAGCGAAGGAACTGATCGCGTTCGCAAACACGAAGGGGGGGATGATCCTCTTCGGGGTCGATGATGACGGGACAATATACGGCGTTGAGAGCGAGAAATCGGAGATCGACCTGATTTACGAGGCGTCGCGCGAATATTGCGAGCCGCCGATAGAACCGATCGTGCAGGTTATCGAGCTCAACAGGAAAGATGTGGTCGTCGCCATTGTGGAGGAGAGCCGGAAGAAACCTCACAGACTCCAGGATTATAAAAGCGCGCTCTCCCACGACGCGAAGGTCTATATCAGGATAAACGATAAGAGCGTGATCGCAAGCAGGGAGGTTGTAAAGATCCTGGAGGGGGAGAGCCCCGACAGCGAGCCGCTATCGATAATCATCGGAGAGAACGAACGAAGGTTGTTCAAACATCTTGAGGAGTACGAACGGATAACCGTGAAAGAGTACGCAAAGCTGGTAAACATAGGTGAGAGGCGTGCTTCGAGGATACTTGTGAGTCTTGTAAGGGCGGGTGTAATTAGAATTCATACCGAGGAGAGGTTCGAGTACTTCACGTCGGCGTTCTGATCAAAGTCAAAATTCAAAGGTCAAAAATCAAAAGGTAAAAACCTGCCCGGATTTATTTTTGAATTTTGACTTTTGCTTTTTGACTCGTTACACTGAAAATCTCAAAAAGTCGGTACACTGCGATACCATAAGCCACCGCCACATTCAGCGAGTGTTTCACTCCGAGCATCGGGATATCGACAGCCAGGTCGGCCGCTTCGATGACGTCCTTCGTTATTCCGCCGATTTCGTTTCCAACAGCGATGCAGACCGGAAAAACGGTATCATCGAGTTCCCAGATCGGAATGCTTTCCCGCGTCTGTTCGAGTACGGCGAACTTTATTCCCTGTGATTTCATCTCCTCAACTGCGTCGATCGGTTTCTTGTGGTAGGACCACGGCACACTTTCCACCGCGCCAAGTGCAGTCTTTGAGATTTCGGGACGAGGCGGGTAAGGAGTAAAGCCGGTAAGGCAGAGCCTGGAAAGGAGGACCGCGTCGGAGGTCCTGAATATGGATCCGACATTGTAGAGGCTGCGCACGTTCTCGAGAAATCCGTAAATAGGCGTCCGCCGCGCGGAGATTGCCTGTTCCGCCGTCAGTCTGTTTGCAGAGATCTCGAAATTGGTAAGCTTATGCATCCGCAGTTTCGCGGCGCTTTGACTTGGCAAACCACAACCTGTAAAACACCGCTTCCATGATTGTCAGCAGAATAAGCGACAGCGTGTCGCCGTTCAGGATGGCGCTGAGTCCCTTCTGGCCGAAGATGACATGTATTAGGAACGACGACATCGTCCAGCCGGCAGTGAAGACAATCGCGGCGAAGACCAGCGCGAGAAAAGCCTCGCCGAGACTCTCTTCGGAATATCTCTTTGAGAAAAGATAAACGCCGCCGGTGATGTGCATCCAGAAAATCAGAACGGGAATCATACCCGGATAAAATCTCATTCGGGAATGTGAAAAGCAAGGTTGAGACTTTTGAATGGTCATCGCGCCCTAATCTTTGTAAAATCTCCCTTTCACAGATATATTCTAATATACACAGAAGGAGAATTTAATCTGAAAGTCATCGTTCCGGCGTCAACATCAAATTTGGGTCCGGGCTTCGACACACTCGGACTCGCTGTAAATAGATACGTCGTCATTGATGCAAGTGCATCGTCGCACTTTTCGGTAGAGATAACCGGAGAGGGTGCTGACGGAATTCCGACCGACGAAAGGAATCTTACCGCGGTCGGAATGAAAACAATACTCGGGACTCTTCCGGACCTGCAGGTGAAAATTTACAACGGCATACCGTCATGCGGCGGGTTCGGTGCAAGCGGCGCGGCAATCATTGGCGGGTTGCTGCTAGCCAACGAGCTTTCGAGCACGAAACTCACCATCGACGAGATCTATAACCTTGCAGTAAAGATCGAGGGTCACCCTGATAACGTCAGTGCCGCATTGTACGGGGGGCTTGTCGTGAATGCGCGCGGCGGCAACGGAACCTATTCGCGACTCAAGATTCCGGTCGAAAGCAAACTCAAGTTTGTCGCAGTACTTCCCGACTCGAAGGTCGAAACCGAAGTTGCGAGAAAGCTCCTGCCGGATTCGGTGAAACTCCACGATGCCGTGTCCAACGTCCAGCACAGCTCCCTCCTCGTCGCGGCTATGGCATCAGGGAACTATGAGATGATTAGGCAGGCCGTTCACGACGAGCTTCATCAGAAATATCGGAAGGAGCTGATCCCTCACTATGACCGGTTCTCCGATGCGGCGATGAAGAGCGGTGCCCTTGCGTATGCAGTGAGCGGAGCGGGGAGCAGCTGCGTCGCCTTCTGCCTGGACGACCATAAGAGTGTCCAGAGGGCCTTAGAGGATCTGATAGACGAGCTCGGGCTGAATTGGCGCGCCGAAGTCTTCGAGCCTGTGAACAAAGGCGCCGAAGTTTTCATCGACTAAACACAATCGCAGCTTACTGAATATGGCAACAATCGCTATCGTGGGGAGACCCAACGTCGGAAAATCGACGCTCTTTAACCGTCTTACCGGAGGAAGGCGCGCGATTGTGGACGATAAACCCGGCATCACTCGCGACAGGATCTACGGTTCTTTCGAATGGGGCGGGAGACAATTCACGGTAATCGATACGGGCGGATTTGTCCCGGATTCGCAGGATATCTTCGAACGCGCGATCAGAGAACAGGCACAGTATGCCGTCGACGAGGCCGATGCTATCATCCTTGCCGTCGACGGACCTGCCGGCCTGCATCCGATCGATAAGGAGCTCGCCAAAATTCTCCGCAAGAGGAGCAAGAAAGTGCTCCTGGCAGTGAACAAGATAGATGATGCGAAACACGAGAGGAATATCGCCCAGTTCTTCGAACTTGGTTTCGAGAGAGTCATGGGGATTTCGGCTCAGCTCGGCAGAAGCGTCGGCGATTTCCTGGACGAGGTGGCTTCGATTGTGCCGGATGACAAAGCCGGTGAAGACCTTCCCGGGATAAAGCGAGTGGCGATTGTGGGAAAGCCGAATGTCGGAAAATCATCCCTGGTTAACCTGCTCCTGGGCGAAAACCGTTCGATCGTAACCGATGTGCCGGGAACGACAAGGGATTCGGTAGACTCATTGATGAAATTTCAGGGGGAAGAGATAATTCTCATCGATACTGCCGGCTTGAGACGGAAGAGCAAGATCAAAGAGTCCGTGGAGTTCTTCAGTGCGCTCCGCACGTTTCAGGCTGTCGAGCGGTGCGACACCGCCATCGTTCTGTTCGATGCTTCGATCGGAGTGGAGAAACAGGACCTGCAGGTGGTAGAGTATACGATCGAACAGGGCAAGCCGGTAATAATCGGCGTCAACAAATGGGACCTGGTTCATAAGGACGAAGTCAGCGCGAAGGAATATGGGGAGGCCATAAAGACGAGGCTGCGGATGTACGATTTCGTGCCGATAATTTTCGTCTCGGTCCTGAGGAATCAACGGGTGCAGAAACTCCTTTCGAAAGCCCTCGGGACATTAGAGACATCGAAGTCGAAGATAAAAACGAGCGAGCTCAACGGTTACCTCCTTCCGCTTATCGAGCAGACACCGCCGTTCTCCAAAACAGGTAAGGAGATCAGGATAAAGTATATCACACAGGTAGACAGCAGGATTCCGACCTTTGCGATGTTCACTAACCTCCCCGAAGAAGTGTCGGGTACGTATAAGAGATTCATCGAGAACAAATTTCGCGAGAAGTTCGGATTTGAGGGGGTTCCGGTAAGGTTCGTCTTCCGTCAGAAGTAAGAGCCGGACCCGTTCCGGACCTGCGAGTAAAGGCTTTACAGCAAATGCTCGAACTTGTTTCGTTATCTAAGAAGTTCGGATCGTTCACCGCGGTGGACGACCTATCGTTAAAAGTCGATGCAGGGGACGTGTATGGTTTTCTCGGACCGAACGGGGCGGGGAAGACTACCACGATAAAAATGGTCGCCACACTTCTGAAACCTACCTCCGGAAAGGTGACCATAAACGGTTTTGATGCGCATCAATCTCCGGAAACGGCGAAGAAGTTCCTTTCTTATGTTCCCGATCAGCCTTTTCTTTACGACAAGCTTACCGGAAAAGAGTTCCTTCTCTTCGTGGCAAAAATGTATATGATGGACGAGTCTGATGCGGAGAAGGGCATTGAAGAGGCGTCCAGCATCTTTGAAGTAAAACCCTGGCTCAACAAGCGGATCGAGGACTATTCGCAGGGGATGAGACAGCGGCTCGTCCTCGCGGCCGCCCTGGTACATAAGCCGAAACTCATCGTCATAGATGAACCGATGGTTGGGCTCGATCCCAAGGGTGCTGAGACCTTCAAGGCTCACATAAGACTCGTTGCGGAAAACGGGTCGGCGGTTTTCATGACGACCCATCAGCTTTCACTCGCAAAGGAAGTCTGCAATCGCGTCGGAGTCATACACAACGGCCGGCTGGTATATGAAGATTTGATGGCCGTCTTTTCGGGTGACGGCGTTGCGAGTCTCGAGAAGAAATACATCGAGCTCACTTCGTGAAGTGAGGAGCAGCTGAATGCTTAAGCATCTGGTCGGAACGAAACTACACCTGCTCTACCTTGAAGGAGGAGAGCGGATGAGCCGTCACCTCATGAGGTCGGTGTTTTCCTTTCTTACTTTCGCTCTATTCGCCTACCTGACGTTTGAAGTAGTCAAATTCACCACTTCATACCTGATACTGGAAGCGAAAGTCGGTCTGTTTGTCTTCTACAGACTGATGGCTCTGGCATTCTTCGTCTTTTTCGCCATCATAAGCGTCGCCAACGTACTCGTGGCTTTTGCGACCGTGTTCAGGAACATCGAGGCGGAGTTCCTTCATACACTGCCGATCAAGCCGGTCGAGATATTCCTGGCCCGGTTCCTGGATTCGTTCCTGTACAGCTCTGCGCTGATGCTAATTCTGGTGCTGGCTGCCGTTTCAGGCTACGGCGCCTTCTTCAAGGATCCGGTGACTGCCATTCTCGGTGTGCTCCTCTCGATCCTGCCTCTTATTCTTTCTGCTGCTTGCCTGGGAGCCATAGTCCTGCTCCTCGCACTGAAGCTTTCCAAGGAAATTTCCATAAAGACGGCGGTCGTCGTACTCTCGCTTATCTATGCCGGCGGGACTTACATGTATATCAGGTTCAACAATCCCTTCACACTCTTCACGGAAGTCATGAAATACTATCCGCACATAGATCAGTACCTTGGGGCCCTTGATCCGAAGGCGGATTATCTGGTTCCGAGTTTCTGGTCGGCGAATTTCTTCTACTTCGCCGCCACGGGCAATGTTGCAGGTGCGGTGTTGTCGGCCCTTATAGTGTGCGGGATCGCCGCGCTGTTATTCGTTCTGATGCTGCGGCTTGCCGGCAAGTATTATCAGGAGGCGTACTGGATTGCGCGCCACAAATTGTTCGAAAGAAAGGCGGCAAGATCCGGAGAAGGATTCGGCGTGACCGCAGGGAAACGAGCGCGTCCTGTATCGCTTCTTAAGAGGGATTTCCTGCTGTTTGTACGGGAACCGAGCCAGACGTTTCACTTCGCCGTCATGGTTATACTGATAGGGGTCTTCCTTTTCAATCTTTTTGAGATGAAGATTTACCTGCCCGACACGTTCATCGTGTCAGCCGCATTCACGCTCATTTTTGCATTCAACAGTTTTCTCATAGTGGCATTTGCGGTGAGATTCGTCTATCCGATGATCAGCCTCGAAGGAGAAAGCGTCTGGTTCCTGCGCTCGTCGCCGATGAAACCGGAGAGACTTTTCTATTCGAAACTGGTGCCGGGCGTGGCAGTACTTTCGGCCATCGGAATCGTACTCGGTTATGCTGCGCCGTCTCCGTTCAAGAACTTCCGCGGGTTGGTGCCGGAGAGCGTCCTCTATGGACTTGCTGGAGGAATAATTTTTCCGTCGGTGGCGATGGTATTTGGGGGAGCTTTCGTTGACTACACTGAAAAGAACCCCGTGAGAGTTGCGTCATCGCACGGTGCCACGGTCTCGCTGCTGATCTCGCTCGGCGTCATGGTCATCCTGAGCTCCATGGTCTTCAGCCAATCGTTCAAGTACTTTTCCGTCCATACTAACTTCCGGTTTGATACGTCGGTAATCTGGACGCTGGCAGGAATCGGAACCGCTTCCGTTGTCCTCGCCAGATACTTCGGGGGAAGAGCGCTCAGGATGGACCTCTGACCGATAGGCTCTTCGTGCTTTCTCGTTTGAACTCAAACACCAAGAGGCGCGGAGAGATGTCTGTCCCATGTTCGCTCAACGTCTCCGTGCCTCTGCGATTCAATTGATCGGCAGTTGTCTTACCACTTCTGCATTATCTCTCCGAAGCATTCGAGTCCGCTCGATAGAACCGAACCATAACCGTGTCCCAGCCTGCTCTGGCCCGAATTGTCGACGGTTTGGTCCCAGCCGTAATTTGCGCCGCGGTAGTTGCTGGTGTACCTGACGTTTGTCAGCGGAGTCCCAATCTCCTTTACCTCAATTACGTCGGCTAAACCCGGGAGAAGCGTCGTGTCCACTTTCTCGATAAGGATATCCGCCATACGCTCCTTTTCTTCCCTGTACGCGGATTTATTCCCGCTAAAATAGTCCGATTCAAACGGCTTCAAGTGATCATAACCCTGGAAAACAATGATGTTGACGGTATTTTTTCCGGCAGGTGAGTAGCCCTTATAAATGTTGTCGTACAAAGTGACGGCGTATCCGGGATCGCTCAAATCCGATTCCTGCGCCGCCCTGTATGCCGCTTCCATATCGTACCCCGATTGATAGAATATTTCCGAAATCTGTAGATATCGTCGGTGAGTGCCTGCATGTCTTGAAATATCCCTTCGATGCCTTTCTTCTCTTCGGGGAAATAACCGGTCAACATCCTGATGTACTGCCGGAGATCTTTCTGCGGTACCCTGACGTCGTAATCGGGATAGATCGCCCGGTAAAGATTCGGATGAGGGACAAACTCGACGTCTCTGATCTCCGGAAAGCCCGGAATGAGATTATGCAATCCGTCTCTTTCACCGGCTCCCGTAGAGTGAAGCGAAACGTCGAAGACGAACCCGCCGGGCTTGTCATGCTGCTCCAATACGAGGACTTTGAATCCCTGCCTTGCAAAACCGGCGGCGCAGCTCAGCCCGCCCAATCCGGAGCCGATGATTATTGCGTCGTATTCATCTGCTTTTGAAAATGCGCTTACTCTCCTTGGAAGTGAACTCCAATCCAGGGCGAGCACCGAGATCCCGCCGAGGACATACTTCAGAAAATCTCTTCTTTCAATTCCCTTGCTGTCCATTGACGTTCCTCCTGACTTGTTTTCGAAAAGTACCGGAAGAGGTCGGGATCGAATCATCTCCGGTATGAATCCTGGCGACTAAGTGCTTGGTATCCCGGATCCCGTAGCTGCCTGTTGTTTAGCCGTGGTATGGCGCCGACAGGCTGATGAATGCGCTCTGTGCCGCCGGGTTTCTCAGGAAAAAGAAGGAGAAATTCAGCAATACGCCGCTCACCTTTCGCTTCCTGGTGAAAGGGAATCCGGACTACATGGCGGGTCTCATGCATCAGGTCAGCCTGTGGAAGACCTGGAGCACTCTCACCGAGGCAGTGCGAACGGGCTCTGCCGTCGTCGGACGCGATTCTGTGAACCATACCAGCGATTCTCTCGGCAGCGAATTCGATCTCGTGTTTCTGTCGGCCATTATCCACAGTAATTCTCCGAGGACAAACAAGATCTTGTTAAAGTCCTCTGCTAAGTGTCCGCCGGATCCACTTGCCCCTTTTCTTCGTCTTCCTTCCCGATAAAATATTCGGGATACAATTTCTTTGCACAATCGGGACAGATGCCGTGTGAGAACTCTGCTTCCGAATGATCGTGGATGTATTGCTCCAGTTGTTCCCAATAACCTTTGTCATCCCGGATTTTTTTGCAGTTGGAGCAGATGGGAATCAGTCCGCTGAGCGTTTTTATGCTGGCTTGGGCTTCAATAATCTCGTGGGTCCTTTGCTGCACCTTCAGTTCCAGGTTGGCGTTCAAGTCTTCGTATGCCTTGTGGAAATCCACGAATCTATCCAGTAATGTGTAAGCCATGGATACAACCATCAGGAAAAACGGATATTCGCTCACATAGACGAAGGGATAAATCTGCATCGCTACCATCGAGTCGCTTGCAACTCCTATGAAGTAAGTGAGCCCGCAGTAAACAACAAACAGCAGTGTCTTCTTCTTCGTCTTTCGATAGTAGCCGATGTAGAGGAAAAGGATGTAGCTGAAGATCAATAATGCGGAGAGAATTTCCACCCGGTAGAGAAATCCCACCGAAGACTCATAGTACCTGATCTTCAGCAGATTGAGAAAGTGCACGTCCTTAATGGCGGGCGTAGCAGTCGAAAGCGTGAGTGCCGGGTCGGCCGCGAAGGAGAGGACTAACAATGCTCCGAACCAGGCTATGGAGAACCGAAGGGTCCGTTGACTTTTTTGTTCGGTGAAAATATTCGTGAACCATAACGAGAAGATCATAATGGCCGCCACTGAGTCGAGCTGTATTCTCTGCCAGAAAACCCCGGCAGGCGGCGAGGACTCTTGTTCTTCAAATGCGCCTAATCCCACGCGCCGCATTCTTGTCGCACCTTCAGCTCCCTTGAAGCACGATGCCGTGAAGTCTTCTAACCTGCCGTCCCGCTCACGGTCGGGTAAGGTGTATGTGGTCGTCTTTAGTCCCATTCCCAGCCGCTTTATCTCACATAAACCGGGCTGGTCGCGAAGCACTTCTTATGGTCATTTGGCCCTTGAGAATCCGGCAGAATTCCGACCAACTCACCAAACAACAAATCGTTACAAACCTCTACCGTGGAGAAAAACTACTGTCCTATTCCGTTTTTCTCGCCGCTAATTTCCAATTCGTCGTATTTTTGAACCTTGTAAACAATCGTCGAACTAATCCAGCTTAATACAAAAATTCCGATTATGAAATACCCCATCGTTCCAAAGTCTCCGTTCAGGCGGCTTATGTAAGTCCAGAACCCGCCTTTCAATTCCAGCTTGCTGCCTATTACGCCAAACGCCTCGATTCCGCCAACCAATAGGGCGACAAGAACGGAGACTTTGGAACGATGGG
>JAJYOS010000066.1 GCA_021796055.1 Bacteroidota bacterium | reverse complement strand
GAGTTTGGTACGTTTGATTCCATGAGGGATGAAATTCGCCGATTCCGAATCGGATCCGATGCAGATCAATTTTCCCGATCGTAACCCGGGACTGAAGCCGATTCCTTCCAGGGCAGCACCCTCTAAAGCAGGGTGTAACGGGAGCGGAGAGGAGGGTTGAAGAGAATGGTCGCCCAGATAAAGAGTCAAACTGACTGCACACACGACGGCTGCGGTAAGCGCTGCACGCATTCGTCGAAGCCTTGCGGGCACGACGCGTTTCTGGTACAGGAGATACGCGACGTAAAATGAAATTAGTACAAAGAACCTTTCATAATCTATCAAGAGGCTGGAGAACCTGAGATAATGTGAAATGGTAGATAAGTTTGGGAGGCAGGCAATTGCATACAGCACTGCAAATGAATAAGCTGTTTTTCGTTGTCCCTCCTCCAGGGCCGACTTAACGAGCACAATGACCGCGGGTGCAAGAATTATCATGTCCGGCGTCGCTGCGGCGGGCGACAAAAACATTATCGGGAAAGAAGCCGCGACGAGGGCATCGCGCGTCTTGCCGATGCTTAACCCTTTGTAGAAAAAATACGCTGTGGGAACGATGACCGCCGCTCTAAACACAGAGACAGCCACAAGATAAGCGGTAGTTGAACCGATCACCGGATGAGGATTGAGAGTCTGGTTGTACACGAACAGTCTTCTGAAAAACGACCAGGCCGTCTGGTACGATTCGGAAAAGGGATTCATAATTCTACCGTTGATGTACGCCGGAAAGATGCGTTGGAAATAATAGACTATTGCGGTTTGCCCGACCACCACGTATGTCATGGCAAGAGTCAAGACTGCTGCGACTATAAAATACGTGAAGACCCTCCACCTGGTAGAAAGGAGGAAAAACAGGGCAGGAATTGCGGTGAGCGGACTGAAAGGGAAGGTGAGGCCGAGAATGGCTCCGCAGGCAGCGACGCGCCCTTTGGAATAGGCGTAGAATGCCAGCACGAAGAGCAGGGTCAGTAAAATGAACGGTTCGCTCGACTGGAAATTGACTGCAAGGGCGAAGGATGAACTCAGGAAGATCAGGTAAGCTGTCCTGATTGTTGCCCCTGATATATTCGCCGTCGTATGGACGAGGGTGAATATCGCCGCGACGTTCAGTGCAGTGAACAGAAATCGTCCGACAACCGCCGGAGGCAGGGCAAGGACTGCATCGGCGATGATCGACGACGGGGCAGCGCCCGCATAAGAAACCAGGCCGCTCGAGAAGCCGCTTTCCTCAATCAGTCTCTGGAAAAGCGGGAAGCGGTAGAACATAACAGGGTTGACGCCGTTAAGGAAGCTGCGGCCCGCAACGAAGCTTGCAATGAAATCACCTTGGAGACTGAAGAGGCCCGGAAGGATGCCGTATAAGACTATGAACAGCGACGATGCAAATAAAAACAGGCGAACGATCAGTCGCATTTATCTCGGTGTCTTCATGGAAATCAGGTCTTGTTCCGTAGCGTGAATAGCGTTATCTCGGGCGGACAGTTGACGCGGATGGGTAATCCGATAGTTCCAATTCCGCGGCTAACGTACATCAACGAATTGCCGAGCTTGTACTTCCCGGATATGTAAGGCGACGCCAGAGCGGCTGGGGTGAGCTTGAAACCGAGGACATCCACGAGAACAATCTGGCCGCCGTGAGTGTGGCCGCTTAGCATCAGGTCGAATCCACCGGCGACGGCTCTTTCAAAGAGATATGGTTTGTGACAAAGGAGGATTTTTGTCGTGTTCAATGACGCGGCTTCGTATGCCACTTTGGCGAAATTGGCGTGTCTACCGTCGTCCACACCCGAGAGGATCAATCGGGCACCGTTGATATCGAGTTCTTCCGTCTCGTTACGGAGTACTTTCATGCCGGTCCTGCGCAATTCACCTGTGATGTAATCCGGGTCGGCGAAGAAGTCATGGTTGCCGAGGCAGGTATATGTGCCGTATTTCGATTTAAGTCCTGCAAACGCCTTGACAAACGGGATCATTTCACTGTTTGTCGAGGTCACGAAATCGCCCGGGATGAATATCATCTCCGCGCCGAGTTCGTTCACGACGCCGGCATACTTCAGCATATCCTCCTCGGTCATGTATAGTCCGGAATGGATGTCGCTTATCATCGAGATGGTTAAACCTTCCAGCTGCGGCGGAAGGTTTTTCAGATGCAGCGGAACACGGTCGATCTTGAAATCGTCACGGTCATAGATGCTGTACAGAGATCCTGCAAACGCGAACGCACCCAGCCCGATTGTGCCCTTCTTGATGAAGGTGCGTCTCGATTCGGAATGTGCGGACATGCCTGTCACCGTCTTATTCCTCATGTGCCGGATGATGCGGATCGGAGCTCTGACCACGACTACGAAAAGGGCGGCAAAGAGCACGGCTATGCTGAGCGTTTCATATGCGTAGAACGGCATCATTATGTAGGTCCTTGCGGGCCCATCGTAAAACAGTCCCGGATTGTAATGTATGAAGAATAGCGGAAGATTAAGAACGATGAAAATTACAGGAAGATATACACGTGTGAATCTTCTTCCCGCCCCAAACTCCCTCGAATACGCGGCCGTGATGCGATAAAGAATGATCTGAGCCCCAAGAGTGAGGGAGATAAATATTATCTTCAAAAAGTGGAATGGGATATACGGCATCTACGCTGAAGAATTCCTTTCAAGCCTTTTTAACAATTTAACAGCTATAGAAGTTTTATTATATATCTAAAATCGTCCTTTATTCGCGTAACCGGCCGGCCGCGTCGTACTCAATCGGATAATTCTACCAAATAAATATTTCGACAGTTATCGCCCTAAACCCGCGAAATAGCCGCCTGTTATTATTCATCGTTCAACGCAATTTGGATAATGCGGGATTCACTTGAAACCTATTGAATCGATTGGAGTGAAGTGGTCTCTGATATTTGTCTGGGGTAAATGGTGGAGCAGAATCGGTTTTTCGTTATATTGGTTTTCAGATTCGATGCGAGTGATGAGAAGGACTCTGATCGTGAGTCTGCGTAATGAGACTGGAACCCGTGAAATTACCCGAAGCCGCGGCTGACATCTAACCCAAACTAAAGAGAGGACATCTGTATGACCTCGGAGTCCCGAATAAAGACATTCTTCAAAGGCTTTCAGACTTCCTTCTGGGTGGCGAATTCATTGGAGCTTTTCGAAAGGCTCGCGTATTATGCCCAGGCCGTGGTCATGAGCATTTTTCTCAGGGATTATCTCAAGTTCAATGAAGTAGATGCGACGACACTCTCCTCGATATTCGGGCTCCTGGTGTATCTTTTGCCGATTTTTGCCGGAACATTCGCGGACAAGTACGGCTTCCGCAAGGCTTTTTCCTTCGCGTTCCTTGTCATGGCGATTGGATATTTCCTGATTGGCGCGGTCGGTTCTCCATTGCTTGGTGGGATCACGCGGGACTTTTCTCTTTTCTGGGTCATCGTCGCCATACTAATATTCACCGCCGTCGGGGAATCTTTCATTAAGCCTTCAGTCCTGGGAACGATTGCTTTTTCGACAAAACCCGAGACGAAATCGCTGGGTTATGCTATCTACTATACTCTTGTGAACATCGGAGGCGCTACGGGCCCGGTTATCGCGTACTTCGTCCGAAACCTGGTGGGTATTCAATGGGTGTATATGGTCTCGGCGATAAGCTGTGGCCTGATGCTGGTGGGGACTTTGCTTTTCTATCACACGCCGGAATCGGCTCAGGCAATTCAGCAACCCTCCGTGATGACGAAGGTGCTCGATATGGTGCGGGTCCTCAAGAACACAAGGTTCATGGTGTTCCTTCTAATCTTTTCACTGTACTGGATGACGTTCTGGCAAATCTTCATAACGCTGCCGTATTACCTCACAGACTTTGTCGCGAAGAACGCTCCTTACGACTTGATCGCCTCCATAGATGCGTGGTCGATAATCATTTTACAAGTGGTGATCAACAGGCTTTCAAAGAAAATGCCTCCGGTCAGTGCGATCGTGATGGGTTTCTCCGTCTCCACACTTAGTTGGTTTGTCATTGCATTGCACCCGACGATTGGTGGAGTGATTGCCGCGATGATAGTCTGGTCGTTTGGAGAAATGCTGCTAGCGCCCAGGTACTATGAGTATATTGCCGATCACGCCCCGAAAGGGCAAGAGGCACTCTTTCAGGGTTATGCTTTTCTGCCAATCGCTCTCGGATACTTTGCAGGCGGAATTGTCGGAGGGAGACTCTACAAATACATGGCTCAGCCTCTTCTTTCGGAGGCTGGCCACCGCCAACCGGTAGAATTCTGGGTTGTATTCGGGGTGATAGGTATAGTGGCCACTATTCTTATGGTGACGTATAATCTGTATATATCGAGGCAGGAGAAGGCCGTTGCGGCATCGTAAGCTTCGTATCCGGCACATTCTCGACGTGATTTCGAGCACACCCGGCAGAAATTCGAAGTTGTTTTTTGGAAATTTACCGTCATGTTGTATAACTTCATTCAGTTCTTTATGCGTATCGCGTCGGCACAGGAGGGGATGGGTGAGCTTCTGAAAGCTCTCCATAGATAACTGGTCGACATTGAAATAAGGAGCTACAAATGGGAACTCAACAACTTCTGCTGATTGTACTTGGGGTAATCATTGTGGGCATTGCAATTGCCGTTGGTCTGATGCTTTTCAAAAGCAATTCGCAGAGCACAAATCGTGATCAGATCGTATCTGATCTGATGAATCTCGGAGCGAAAGCCCAGCAATATTACCGCAAACCCGTTTCGTTCGCGGGTGGCGGAGGCGATTTCGCCAACTTCTATCTGCTGCCGCTTGACACCGGTAATGGTAATGGAAGTTACTCGATTACCGCCACGGAACCTACGGGTGCGGCTTACGTATCGGGGAGCACAACAGCTATCAGCAGCTCACAACCTTTGATATACATCGTCGGCTGCGGTAAGGAAACCGGTGACAACGGATTGAACCCGGTGAAAGCTTATCTGACCGTTACTAGTGATTCACTGCGCATTACCGTCCTCAATTGATACCGAGAGGACGGTATAGGTCGAGGATGGGTTTCAAATAGCTGTTACCGCACATTTTCAAGCCGGTCTTAGAACGACACCCGCCACTGATGCAACCACCGCCGCGCAAAAGAGTATCCACATCGCCCATGCGAGGCGTTTGTTTCCCGGGTGGTTGACCCAATAACAGAGTATTGTCGAGAGGAACAGCGACTGGAGGAGCACTTCAGGGAGACCAAATAACTGAAGCTTCAGCGGACTCGAAGTGTAGATCATACCTTCAATTGAGCCGGGCGAAGGACCGAAGGCAGAAAGAATCCCGAGGGTCACCAGAATAAGCCACAAAATCGCCCATCCGTTCTTCCGGTTGAAGAGAATTGTTCGGATCGGGTAGAACCCCAGCGCAAAGAGCAATCCTCTGATGGGTTGGAAGAGGGTGCCAGCGGCTACGAGGGGGTCAGTCAGTGGACGCATAAAAATCTGCAATCCCGGTTCAGCGTATTGATGTGCATAGTCCAGAAACTGAAGGGCGAGGAGTCCCATTACAAAATATGTGGAGGTGTGTACCACTATAGTTTTGACGGATAGTTTTGCAAAAGAAATGTCGGATGAGTTCATACGGCTTATCCTTTACCGATGTTCGGTCAAATGTTTTGCCACTCGTTGGGTGAGCTGCCCGTTCCTGACATCTGCGATTAACGGCCTACACTCGCGAGATGCGTGTAGTCTATGGATTATGGTTAAAACAATCAAGCACGCACGTAACCGGCGGGCTGCTTTTAGATCATCACACACAGAACTCAAGCCAGCGTGCGTATCCGAATGTCGAGCCGCACTTCGATACGCCGTGTGCTTTCACACGGGCAGATATCTATAGGGCGGCGGAATCCATGAAGGACCAGACTGTGGGCTATGACGCGCGGAATATTCTACTCGCCCGTTGCAGCTGCGCTCTTCAGCTGACTCCGGTCGACGTGAAAAATGATCCGGCCCTATTTTTCCCGCTGACTCCGCTATAATAGTCAGCTGAAGCCTTCACTTACAGGAACTTCCGTAGAACGGATTCCGTTCAATTCTCCAGTGAGGTGCCGGACCTTCCGCGGAATTCCAGGGCACGGTACGGTATCTGCCGGCAGATCATGAGACTGCCGTTAACCTTGCGAAGTTGAAAGGGATTCGGCTAGTTGACAACTCCAATTGTTGGCAATGACCAGGTTCATAAGCTCGAGCAGGAGAACCAGCGCCTCAGACGTGCCGTCGAGGAGCTGTCCATTCTGAACGAACTCGCGGCGGCTATAGGGGCAGTCAACAATTCGGAAGAGGTAATCAGGAAGATCATAAGCCGATCCCTGCGGGCGGTGGGCGCCGAGCAGGGAGTGATAACGCTGGTAGATGAACAGCCCAACCAGCCGATGAAAACACTTATCAGGACGCAGGTGAGTTCGTCGGACCACAGCCAGTTCCATTTCAACCAGGCCCTGCTCGGCTGGATCATACTGAACAAGAAACCACTTCTGGTAAATCAACCCGGGAGCGACGAGAGGTTCAGAGGGGTGACATGGGACAGCTCCGTGCGTTCGGTTCTTTGCGTCCCGATGTTGACCCGGTCGGCCCTCAAAGGCGTTCTGGCTGTCTACAACAAGAAGGAGGGAAAGGATTTCACGGAAGACGATCAGCGACTCCTCGCGATTATCGCCGCGCAGTCGGCACAGGTCGTTGAGAACGCCAGGCTGTACGAAGAGGAACGATCGCTCATCAAGATGCAGGAGGAATTCAAGCTCGCCTCACAAATACAGACCGATCTTCTTCCAAAAGAATTCCCGAAAGTCGCGGGCTACGATATCGCCGGAGCGACATTCCCTGCAAGGACAATCGGAGGCGATTATTTTGATTTCATCCCGATCGACGATCAGGAAATTGCCGTGTGCCTGGGTGATGTCTCCGGGAAAGGACTCCCCGCGGCGCTTCTCATGGCAAACCTGCAGGCATCTCTCAGGAGCCAGACGCATAACGGCAATTCGGTCAAGGAATGTATCTCCAGGTGTAACCGACAACTTTATCAGAGCACGAGTCCCGAAAAATTCGCGACACTTTTTTACGGTATCCTCGACACGCGGACCCACACGCTCACCTACTGCAATGCCGGCCATGAGCCGCCGTTTCTGATGAGGGCCTCCGGGGAGTTTGCGCGTTTTAACGAGGGTGGCACGATGATCGGAATTATGGACTCGTTTCCGTTTCAGGAAATTCCCGTACCGCTCGCGGTTGGAGATACACTCGTGGTTTATTCTGACGGTGTTTCTGAGGCGATGAATGCAGACATGGAGCAGTTCGGCGAGACGCGTCTTACTGAGTTATTGCAGAACAACTTGACCATAAGTGCGGGAGCGCTCATTGAGAAGCTCGTCAAGGCTGTCAGAACTCACGCGGGGACCGCTCCGCAATATGACGACATAACCATGCTGGTCGTAAAACGAGTTCCCGCATAACCCGGCGTTGTGATTTTGCGCGGCTCAAAAGCGGCGGCTATTGCCACCGAAGTCAGCAGCTGATCCGACATCAGCAATAGTGTTCTTGAAAATAGTCACAAGGAGGCAGTTTCATGGTCGGTAAAACCATATCTCATTACAGGATCCTCGAAAAGCTGGGAGAAGGAGGCATGGGGGTCGTGTACAAAGCGGAGGATTCCAAGCTTAAGCGGGAAGTAGCAATCAAGTTTTTGCCGCACCATATATCTTCCAGTCAGGAGGAGCGAAAGAGATTTGAAGTAGAGGCACAAGCTGCGGCCGCTCTCAATCACCCCAATATCGCGACGATCCACGCCATCGAAGAGGAGGGAGAAGATGTATTCATTGTGATGGAGTACATTGATGGACCGGAGTTGGGGGAGAGAATAAAAACGGGGCCTCTGAGCATGGACGAATTATTCAGAATAGTCGAACAAATCGCGGCTGGACTGGAGGCGGCGCATCAGAAAGGGATAGTCCACCGCGACATAAAGAGCGGCAACATCATGCTCACTAAAAACGGTCAGGTCAAGATAATGGACTTCGGACTCGCGAAAGTGAAGTGGAGCGTCCTGGTCACGAGAGAAGGGACAACAGTCGGCACCGCGGCCTACATGTCCCCCGAGCAGGCACGCGGCGACAAAGTCGACCACCGTTCAGACCTCTGGTCGATGGGCGTGATATTCTACGAGATGCTCACCGGCAGGCTCCCATTCAAGGGAGACTTTGAGCAGGCGGTGATGTACTCGATAATGAACGAAGATGCGGAGCCGGTCGCCGGACTGAGGCCCGATGTTCCTTCCGGGACCGACGATGTGATCAGGAAAATTTTGTCGAAGGAGCCGATTCACAGGTACCAGGACGCGTCCGAATTTCTCTCCGACCTGCGGGGCTTGAAAGGCCAAAGCACGGCGAGGCGTGATGAAGACGGGGAGAAGAGAATCGCTGTCCTCCCTTTCGAAAACATCAGCCCGGACAACGAGACCGACTACTTCGCGGAAGGCCTCGCGGAGGAGCTTATCATCAACCTGTCGCGGATTAAGAATGTGAGTGTCGTCGCCAGGACCAGTTCGATGCAGTATAAGGGGACTAAGAAGGATGTCAAGACGATCGGGAGGGAGCTGCGGTCGGGATACATCATGGAGGGAAGCGTCAGGAAATTCAAAGACGACCTCAGAATATCGGTCCAGCTGATCGATGTCTCGAGCGGGACCCAATTGTGGGGGGAGACTTACAAAGGCAAACTGGCGGACGTGTTTGACATACAGGAACAGGTTTCGAGAGAGATAGTCGAAGCGCTGAGGGTGAAATTGTCACCCACGGAAAAAGTCGTGCTCGAGAAACGGTCGACCGTAAATGCCGACGCGTTCGACATGTACCTGCGCGGGCGGGATTTTCTATACCGTATGTCGAAGAATAATATTCAATTTGCAATTCAGCTGTTCCAGAAGGCGACTGAGCTCGATACCCGATACGCATCGGCCTATGCCGGCCTTGGCGAAGCCTACGCCTACTTTTACCAATTCTTCGAGAGGAACACGGCCTGGTTGGACAAGGCGATCGAGTCGGGTCTCAAGGCGTTGATGTATGACTCGACGCTTTCGGAAGCTTATGCGGCGCTTGCTCTCGCATACTACAACAAAAAGTCGCTTGATGAAGCCAATACCGCCGGACAGAAGGCGATCGAGCTTGATCCGAATAACGTGGCGGGTTACTGGATACTTGGGAGGATATTTCACAGCACAGACAGAGACCGCGAAGCGGTCGAACTATTCAAGAAAGTGGTGGCGCTGAATCCGGACTTCTATACCGCATATACGGATCTTCGGATGTGCTACGAGCGCATGGGTGAAAAGGATATGCTCGATGACATACTGAAACAGAGTCTGTCAGTGTATCCGCGGTATCTTTCACAACATCCGGATGACGCCCGGGCAAGAATCTTCTACGCCACACTTCTCGCCGAGCTGAATAGGACCGAAGAGTCAAAAACTCAGGGAAGGATGGCGCTTGAGCTTAGTCCCAATGACACCCTTATGTTATATAATGGTGCGTGCCTCTACGCCCGTCTTGGCGAATCCAAACTCGCGATTGAGTCACTGCGGAAAGCGCTGGCCGAAGGTTGGGAGAACTACGAGTGGATGAAGCGCGACAGCGACCTCGACAGCATCCGAAATGATCCGGAATTCATTGAGTTGATCGGTGATAAGTGATTCTGCGGCCGCGCTCAACCATTGATGACCGACAGCCGGTGAAGAATCGCCTTGACAGTATAGGTTGCCAGGCAAAGCTGAAATCTGTCGGGCTGCCCCAACGGCATGTACGAATCAGAACCGTGAGACAATCGTGCGCCATACACCGAACATCTGAGGCAACGGAGAAATGATCGGTTCGACAGTCAGTCACTATAAGATTCTTGAAAAACTCGGCGAAGGCGGGATGGGTGTCGTTTATCTGGCGGAGGACACTAAGCTTGGAAGAGCCGTCGCGCTGAAATTCCTCCCCGGACACCATGGCGTCAACGACCAGGACGAGGCTCGCTTCATTCAGGAAGCCCGGCTGGCGGCGACGCTGAACCACCCGAACATCTGTGTTATCCATGCCATCGAGGAGCACGAAGGACAACTCTTCATCTCAATGGAGTACGTGAAAGGGATGGACCTCAAGTCGAAGATAAAATCAGGGGGCATGGGTCTGGAGGAAATTACGGGCATCATGAGTTTCGTCGCGGACGGACTGGCGGTCGCACATGAGAAAGGTATTATCCACCGCGATATAAAATCTGACAACATAATGGTGACTGCCGACGGGCACGTGAAAATAATGGACTTCGGCCTCGCGAAACTGAGAGGGACATCGGGGCTGACGAAGAGCGGCGATACGGTGGGGACAATCAGCTATATGTCACCGGAACAGTTCAGGGGCGGAGAAATTACGCCGCAGGCCGATCTCTGGTCGTTCGGGGTTGTTCTCTACGAAGCCCTCGCGGGGACGCTTCCGTTCGGCGGTGAGCACGAGGCGGCAATCATATATGAAGTGCTGAACGCCGAGCCGAGGGCGCTCCAACTTTTCAGGAACGACGTGCCGGAGGACCTCCAGGTCATCGTGTCGCAGCTTTTACAAAAAGATCCGTCGAAGAGAATGTCTTCCACTAAAGAGCTGGCCGAGCGGCTCCGAAAAGTTTCAATGGAACCTCCGGCGCCTTCTTCGGATAAATCGGTGGCCGTGCTCTATTTCGAAAACATGAGTTCCGAAAAGGAAAGCGACTACTTCTGCGCCGGCATTACCGAAGACATCATCACCGATCTCTCGAAGATCAACGGGCTGCAGGTGGTGTCGAGAAAGGACGTTCTTCCATTCAGGAACAAGGAAGTGAACACACGCCAGGTGGGCGAAGCGCTGAGAGTAAATTACGTGCTTGAAGGAAGCGTAAGAAAGGCGGGAAACAAGATCAGGATCACGGCGCAGCTTATCGACGTGCGGAGCGGGTTCCACGTCTGGGCTGAACGGTTCGACCGCCTGGTGGAAGATATATTCGACCTTCAGGACGAAGTCTCGCTGAAGATCGCGGAGGCACTCAAAGTATCGTTTACGGGAACGACCAAGCAGGCCGCGGCGCAGAGGCCGGTTGTCGACATGCGCGCGTACGACTTCTTCATGCGCGGCCGGGACCTTCTTAACATTCGCGGAAAAAAGAGCAACGAAAGAGCCATCCAGATGCTGGAGAGCGCGCTTTCGATAGACTCGAATTTCGCCCCCGCCTGCGCGGCTCTCGCCGAGGCGTTTTCAAACATGTATCTCTGGTACGACGGCGATCCGCAATGGCTTGGAAAGACAATCCAGATGAATCAGAAGGCGCTGGGTCTCGATCCCGACTCAACCGAGGCACAATTCGGTATCGCGATGGTCTATCTTTATCAGAAAAGATTCACGGAGGCGAAACGCACTCTCAATGCAATAATCGACAAGAATCACGATTCGTACGACGCGGTAAGATGGCTCGGCATCATTGCTGACATAACCGGTGACTACGATGCCGCCGTAAATCAGTACAAGAGAGCGGCAGAGTTGAAACCGTACAGCGAGGAGCCCTGGATGCACCTCGACATGACTTACAGGAGGATGGGAAACGCCAGGGAATCGGATGAAGCCGCGAGGAAGATAATTGAGATCGGTCAGCGCAAATTCGAGGTGAATCCCGACGACGTACTCACATTGAGCAGGATGGCAATCCCGTACGCTAGATTCGGCGAAAGGGAGAAGGCGGTGTCGGCAATAAGGAGAGTCGTGGAGACTGCTCCAAACGACGGACTCGCTCTCTACAACTGCGCGTGCACTTACAACGGCCTCGGCCAGAAGAACGAAACACTTTCATCTCTCAGGAAGGCACTCGAGATCGGGGGAAACGTGGTTCGCGAGTGGGCAAAAACCGATCCGTATTTTGATTCTCTCAGAGGCGATCCGGATTTCGAAACAGTGATCGCGGAGTTTGCATGATGAATGCAGTATCGAGCAGATGCCGGGCTGTGCCTTTAACGTGCAGACGCGTCTCGCAACGAACAAACATAAGAATCCGGGGTTTGAGATGATCAGTGGCACGATCCTTCATTACGAAATCCTTGAAAAGCTTGGTGAAGGCGGAATGGGCGAGGTCTACAAGGCCCGCGACACGAAGCTCGATCGGTTCGTGGCCCTGAAGTTTCTCCCGTCAAACCTTGTCGCCACCGAGGCAGATAAGGCCAGATTCATCATGGAGGCTAAGGCCGCCTCAGCCCTTAATCATCCGAACATCTGCACGATTTTCGACATACACGAGGCTGACGGAAACCTTTTTATTGTAATGGAATATGTGGACGGAGAGACTCTGCGCAGCAAGAAGCAGAGCTTCTCCACCAAGCAGGTTATTGATATCGGATCTCAGGCAGCAGACGGGCTTGCCGAAGCACACGAGAAGGGGATAGTCCACAGGGACATCAAGCCGGAAAATCTCATGATCACCAAAAACGGAAACGTCAAGATCATGGATTTCGGGCTCGCGAAGTTGAACTCGCCCACCGAAGCGTCCAGATTGACCAAGGCGGGGACGACACTCGGCACGGTGGGATACATGTCACCGGAACAAGTGCAGGGCCAGGATGTCGACCACCGGAGCGACATTTTCTCGCTGGGAGTAGTGCTTTACGAACTGTTGTCGGGTGAGTCGCCGTTCAAGGGAGTCCATGAGACTGCCATAATGTACGAGATCGTCAATGTCGATCCTGAACCGGTGAGCGCGAGGAAAGAAGGAATTGATCCGGAACTCGACAGAATAATATTCGAATGTCTCGAGAAGGATAAAGAAGAGAGATACCAGTCGGCGCGCGAGTTGTCAAAAGATCTGAAGCGATTCAAACGTGACTCCGGCAGACAGCGGGTGAGCCGGATGTCGAGCGTCCGTGAGCCGTTCAGGAATGAGACACGCCAGTATTCTTCCGGTTCTCATCCTATCGCCGATTTTGATGCGGATAGCGGCGGCGGAATAGCGGCGCGGAATTCGTTCCATCGACTGTTAGTCAACCCGAAAATGTTTTGGGCTGTCTCAGTTGTTCTGCTCATCTCCACTTTACTCCTTGCCTATTTTTCCATTTTCAGCGACAGGGATGTGGCGGGACAAGAAATAAAGGCGACAATCCTCCCTCCGCCGAGCGCCACACTGGACAACCAGGAAGGGAGTAATATCGCGATTTCTCCTGACGGGAAGTTCATCGCGTTCGTCGCGGTCGATTCATCGGGGAATATCAAGCTGTGGGTTAGGCCCGTCAATTCGCTGGCTGCCCGACCGGTGGCAGATGTGACCAACTCGGTTTATCCATTCTGGTCGCCGGATAGTAAATACATCGCGTATTTCGCGAACCAGAAACTAATGAAGCTTTCTCTTGACGACGGGATATCTGTAGCGCTATGTAACGCTGAATCAGGAA
>JAJYOS010000622.1 GCA_021796055.1 Bacteroidota bacterium | reverse complement strand
GTTGAACGGATTGGGATCCAGAAGGAATTTTCTTCCTGCGTTGGCCGCCATGTAGCTTGTCCCTATGATCGGGAATACCTTACCGTTTTTCATGATCCAGTCTTTCGAAACAGACATCCTAGGGCCTGACTCAAGTAGTTTCCTGTCCATCACCCAGAAGCCCGTCATAAACGTGTTCGGCCGCCAGCTCGCGAGCGTATCTGTGATTCGCACCTTGTAAAATCCCGGCTCAAGTGTTTTGCCCGGCCTGATTTGCACTACCCCTGTCTTAAACTTTCTCGTGCCGGCCAGGTCGAGAGAAGACCGGAACACGACAACCCCTTTTGGATTTTCAACGTCGACCACAACCTTCGAACCGGGCAGGTCTCCAGGTCCGGGTTTTGGACGGTACTCGTTGACCCTCAGGAGAGGCACCTCTCCTTTATCTACGCACGAGTAAATTGGAAAAGCCTCCAGTCGCGCGGCTCCCTGAATGGCTGTCTCGACGCAGCTCCTGATCGTGGCCGCGTTCAGTTTGGAGTCTGACGGCTCAATGACCCATCTCCCGCCCGCTCCGAATCCCCGCAGCCTGTCGATCTCGAGGAGCGGACATGCGACCGGAAGCCCTTCTCCATTGACGACTTGAATCAGTGGCCTCAATATCGCGTTGCGCGGTCCGGCGCTTCCGATCTCATCGGGAAAATCGTTCGTAGTCGTGAACCGGACAGTGAGCTCATAAACCTTTTCCGGGAAGCTGAAATCATTAGCGCTAAAGCCAGATCCCTTTACCGAAACAATCTTGGCCCCGCGGGAATAGTACGGAGAGGAATTAATATCCACTTTGTCGGCGGGTCCGATTAGGAGCTGATACGAGTAAGTCGGTTGAGGAGTCCCAAGCACCCACTTACCGTTCTCCCGCAGGACCGGCTGATGAAACGGATATCCTCCAAGAAGGACAAGATTGCCTCCCTCCGATAAGAATCTTCGGATCGTCCCCCAATCTTCCGCCGGGAACGCGCTGCCGTAAGGAAGCACCAATGCCGCGAATCGGCCCGCATCGAGTTCCTCCTTCAGTTGATCGGCTGAAAGGTAATTCACTTTGAGCCCATCGAATGCCTTCCTTAGTGTCTCCATACCGATCACGGGCGCGTCCACAGTAGGAAACCCAGTTGACTGAAAACACGCGATCTCAGAGCCGGCGTTAAGGGGATGAATCTGTCGCGAGTAAGCGACGCTGTAAGGTGGCACAACTAGCCAGACAATGAATATCAAGCAGAAGTAGGAATATTTTTTGAGGCGCATAATTCAGCCCAGATTAGTTTTGAGAAAGACGATTATCTTCAACGCAAATTCCTTAGTACGCTGTCAAGCTTACTTCCGTGAAGCTCCCAGCCTGACGCCACGATATTTCCCGTGGGACCGATAAGTACGAGCTTCGGAAGAGAGTACACTTCGTAATCTTCGCAGATCTTGTTATTGAAACCGTTCTGAACCTCAGCGTTGTACCGAAGCATCTTCTCTTGTATTGCGCGCTTCCTCCTGGATTTGGATGGAAAATTCAACGCAACACTCACCATTACGATATTTTTGTTAACATACTCCTTTTGCAATCTTTGAAGACGCCTGGTCTCGCCGACTGAACTCCGAACGGACGGCGACCAAAAATCGAGGAGGAAATACTTCCCCTTAAAAAGATTATTCGTTATGTGCAAAGATGTGTCGGGATATGAATTCACGGAAAATTTCGGAGCCGGTTTGCCATCCTTAGGCTGGAGGTAACCGGAGTACGTCTTCCGGCAAGACTTCGCTTCAGGTGAATCGCCATATTGATCAACAAGTATCGACAGATACGGGATCATCTCACCCGGGTTCAACGAGCGAGACATAAGCTTGATTCGATCCGACAGGAGAATAATTTTAGTCTGGGGTACGGGATTGGTATTCAAAACTTCTTGAATGTAATCCATTCTCTTGTAGACAGGATATCCAGCGAAATCAAGCGCCTCTGAAATCGTTGAAGGCCGAAGCGACCAGACCGGCGAGTCCGGAGGAATACTCTTCAACAGGAGCTGGCAAAGCTGTGGCTTCACATAAACGCCGTTGGTGCTTATATAAGTGATGGCGAAATAACTCAGATCCAGCGCGTGCCTGACCAGTATACTATGCTCCCTGTGCAGCATAGTCTCCACCCTGTTTAAATAAGGCGCATAGTCAAACCTAAATCCCATCGGATGGTGGTCCACCACGCTTTTGAAAAAAGCCGACGTCGAATTCTGCCTGGCATCCTCGAAGACGGCATAAGCCCGGGCGAATCGTGCTTCGAACGAACTTCCGTTCGCAAACTTGAAAGTCGAAGGCTTCTTTGAAAACGGCAGACGGTTGGGGTCAAACTCTATTCTAACCTCACGCTTGCCTGCGATAATGAACGAGTTATAATTCTCCATGCCGTTTGTGATATAGCCGTCAGCGTCCGTTCCCTCAACTTCGCCGCCTGACCTTACATTCACCAATCGGTAAATGAGTGTGTCCGAATTGCTCGACACGGTGGCAGAGTAGATGCCATCCTTTCCCTCCTGGAGCGGAATCCTCCTAGGGACAGACCAGCCGTTGAAATTCCCGATGAGCGCCGGCGTGAAAACACTTCCGTAGTTATAGGTTCTCAAACGCACGTCTAATCGTACTCTGACTCCATTGATGGCGTAGATCGCGATTGGATACTCACGATGAAAAATGCCGGTGAAACGCAACATCCAGATCCCTGAGGATGGGATGGCTACCGTGTAATTGCCGTCTTTCCGGACCGAGACCCTCTCAACAGGTATGCTGTCGGCAGGGTGGCACAGGAAAACGTTCGCGACAGAAATTGGTTTGCTATCTGTTCCGGTGACTCTCCCATAAACCACTGTCTTCGCCGCCGCGGTAGTTGAGATAACGATAATAACGAATAAGACATTCAGCAGCCTATTGATCATAAGAGAGCACCTTCATTCTATGTAAGGAAAGACATTGAAAAAACGGATCCCACGACAGTTCCCAAGCACTGAATATGAGAGCGTAGGGATCTCATCGGCTTAGACTGGCAGCCACGCTTCGCATAGTTTGTCAAAGTGGCCTGTTGGACGCGGAGGGAAGACTGACAGGTTGCCGGATTATTTAACGACTGGAGTCTATGAAACAATACTTTGCCGGAATTCAC
>JAJYOS010000065.1 GCA_021796055.1 Bacteroidota bacterium | reverse complement strand
TATGCGCGAGTCGTGCCATCATCGAGACTTTGTACGCAACCGGTGTAAGAGTGAGCGAGCTTGTTAATCTCAAGAAAAGAGATTTAATTAAAAGCGAGAATGTCATCAGGGTATTCGGCAAGGGATCGAAGGAGAGAATCATCCCGATAGGCAACATCGCAGTCGATTGGATCGAGCGGTACGACAGAGCCCTGCAGGCATCGACATCGGACAGGCATCGCGCTCCGGTGCAATCGGCGACCGGCGATCTGATTTTCATGAATTCCCGGGGCGGAAGAATTTCCAGGGTTTCCATCTGGAGAATGCTCCGGAAATATTCCAGGGAAGCAAACATAAAGAAAGAGATACATCCCCATACGCTGAGGCACACCTTTGCAACCCATCTGCTCGAAGGCGGCGCCGACATACGTGCCGTCCAGGAAATGCTCGGTCACAGCGACATCGGCACGACCCAGATATACCTTCATCTCGACAGGAGTTACCTTAGAGACGTTTTAGAGAAGTTCCATCCAAGAGGAAAATATGCTACGTGAGCTTTACATACTCCCTATTTTACTGTTCTCGGTGATCGTACATGAGATCTCGCACGGCTATGCAGCGCTGAAGCTCGGCGACCCCACCGCGCGCGATTCCGGAAGGTTGACGCTCAACCCGATTCCGCACATCGACCTTTGGGGATCGATAATCATCCCGCTCATCTCGCTTCTCAGCGTCGGACAGGTGTTCATTGCCTGGGCGAAACCGGTCCCGGTAAATCCTATGAATTTTTCCGACTACAGGAGAGATGAAATGATTGTTTCAGCAGCCGGACCGCTCTCCAATCTACTCATGGCTTTGGCCTATGCCATTATTACCATCGGTCTTCTCCAGTTACAGCCGCTCATCGGACCCACGGCTTCGGCCTCGACCTTTTATGTCTTCCTGTTGAAGATGTTTTTTGGCGGGATTTATCTGAACGTTGTACTGGGCGTGTTCAACCTGGTTCCTATCCCGCCGCTCGACGGTTCGCACGTTCTCGCCTCCTTCCTTCCGGATTCGGCCGCTGCCGCATACAGCAGGATAGGATTTGTCGGGATTTTCCTGATAATCATGCTTATGCAGGTACCCTCGTTCCTCGCGATCTTCAACGCAGCGATCAGCTTCTTTTATGCCCCGCTTTACAGATTTGTCATATCTTTCGCATGAACACTAAAATGAGACCACGGCGCGGAAACCCCGCAGTGCCCTGCTTTCACGGTAACCGGTCGGCTACAGCAACCGGAAGCAAGAATCCAGAATGATCGTAATGAAGTTCGGCGGAACCTCGGTAGAGGATTCCGACTCGATCCGCAGAGTAATTGAAATCGTCAAATCGGAGACGCCGAGACAGCCGATTGTCTTCGTGTCCGCATGTGCCGGCGTTACCAATCAACTTCTCGGGATAGCCACCCTCTCCGCCGACGGAAAGAAGGACGAGGCGAACGATCTCATCACAGCTATTCGAACGAGGCACGAGAAGCTGGTCGACGATCTGATCCGGTCGGACCTGCCCAAGAACTATCTGAAGGGAAAGATCTCTGTTTACGCTCACGAGCTGAAGAACCTCTCACAGGCCATATCAGTCCTCGGGGAGCTGACACACAGGTCGGTCGACACTATTGCCTCCTACGGCGAGCGGCTATCATCGATGATCATCGCCCAGGCGATGGAGGAGATGTCGATGAGATCGATGCTGGTCGACGCGCGGGAATTCATGATCACAGACGACAATTTCACGAAAGCTGCGCCGATTCTCCCCGTCGTGGAAGAGATGTCGAAGAAGCTTCTGGTGCCGCTGGTGTTGAACGGCTACGTGGTCGTCACGCAGGGTTTTGTGGGGTCCAACGGCAAAGGGATCGCGACGACGATCGGGAGAGGCGGTTCCGACTACTCCGCGTCAATCGTCGGTTCGCTGCTCGACGCCGCCGAGATCCAGATCTGGACGGACGTAGACGGGGTATTGACAGCCGACCCGTCGATAATCCCGGCCGCGAGACGAATCAAGAGGATGACATTCAACGAGGCCTCCGAGCTCGCCTATTTCGGCGCGAGGGTCCTTCACCCCAAGTCGATTCTGCCTGCGATCGACAAAAGCATACCGGTGTACGTGAGGAATTCACGGAACCCGTCGTACCGCGGCACTCTTATTACAAAAGGAGATGGGAACGACGAATCGGTCGCAAAATCGATCGCATACAAGGAGCACCTGACCCTCCTCAAGCTCGAATCGAGCCGCATGTTTCTGGCACCGGATTTCCTGGAAGCGGTTTTCGCCGTGTTCAACAAATACCATGTAATCGCCCATGCCGTCGCAACGAGCGATGTAAGCGTCACGGTGGCGACCGAACACATCTCAGACCTCGACGGGCTCAAGGGAGAGATCTCGGAGTTCGCCGAAATTTCATCGTCCGGCGGAAAAGCCATTGTTTGCGTCGTGGGCGAAAACATCAGGCACAGTCCAGGCATTGTCGGGAGAATTTTTTCCGCGCTCAAGGACATCCGTATCAATATGATCTCGCAGGGGGCGTCCGAGATCAACATCGGCTTTGTCGTTGATGAGAACGACATCGAGCAAGCGGTAAAGCAGCTGCACACAGAACTTTTCGCGAATCCCTCTTCGCCCGGATTGTCCGGCGACATTTTCGACTGATCGGGCCAAACATTGCGGTTTAAAAAGCATAAGAGATGACAGACAAAATCAGTTTTCAGGACAACAGGCTCTTTATTGAGGATATCCCGGCCGCGGACCTTGCGGATAAGTATGGGACACCTCTATACGTCTACAGCGCAAATCAAATAGCGAATAACTTCAGAAATCTGGAAAGAGCATTCGGCATAATCCCCCATGCAAAAATACTGTACGCATTGAAGGCAAACTCAAACCCGGAAGTACTCAGATATATAAGTGCGCTTGGAGCAGGTGCCGACACGGTTTCCGCGGGCGAAATTTTCCTTGCGCTCCGAAGCGGGTTCCGCCCTGCCTCGATCTCCCTCGCCGGAGTCGGCAAGACGGACCATGACATAGATTTTGCCGTCGGCCGCGATATCGGAACCATAATCGTCGAGTCCGACGAAGAGCTGACCATCGTTTCACAGCGCGCCGCGGCGCTCGGCCGGACCGCCCGCGTTTCGCTCAGAATAAACCCGGACGTGGACGCGCGCACGCACCCTCATATCTCGACCGGCCTGAAAGAAAACAAGTTCGGCATCAACATAGACCGTGCGGCGGAAACCGCGAAACGTGCCGTGAAGATGACAAATGTCGAACTTATCGGGATACATTCGCACATCGGCTCACAGCTGACCGAGCACGCCCCCTTCGTGGAGGCTGCCGAATCCATCAGAAAATTCGTTCTAGGTCTGAAGAGGGAAGGAATACGAATCAGGCAGATAGACGTCGGCGGCGGAATCGGAGTCCGATACAGAAATGCCATCAGGCACAAATTGCTGCCGGTGGAGACGAAGGAAGAGCAGTGCATCGATCTCGACTCGCTGGCAAAGGCCATAAAGGATAAGCTCTCCTTACCGGGATGCGAAATTCTGATCGAACCCGGCAGGTACGTCGTTGCCGAGTCCGGCGTACTGCTGACCCGCGTGTTGTACAGGAAAGAATCGGCGGAGAGAACATTCGTCGTAGTCGATGCCGGCATGAACGACATGATGAGACACGCACTCTATTCCGCTTATCACCAGATTGTCCCGGCTGAGTTGAAAACTTCGGGGTTCTCGCCGGTCGACGTCGTCGGACCGGTCTGTGAGACTACGGATGCTTTCGCCGTGCAAAGGGACCTCCCTTCTCTGAAGAGAGGCAACCTGGTTGCCATCCTGACGGTCGGCGCTTACGGCTATTCCATCGCTTCGAATTACAATTCCCGCCCTAAGCCCGCCGAAATTTTAGTGGAAAAAGATTATGCGCGAGTCGTGCGGGATCGCGAAACCCTCGAGGATTTGATTTAAACCGGGACTTTTTGTTATTTGAACTATCCGGAAGAGTTCGAAGACATGATTCCGGACCGACCCGGTCGGGTGAACACTACCTTGAGAGACATTACAAAAGGAAAATCGGAAAGATGAAATCGTATGATGTAGCGGTAGTCGGTGCGACAGGACTAGTAGGACGAAAGATGACGCAGGTTCTTGAAGAACACAAATTCCCCGTGAGGACACTTACCCCGTTAGCTTCGAAGCGATCGGCAGGCAAAGAGATTTCCTTCAAAGGAAAGAAGATAAAAGTAAAAGAATTAACGCAGCACAGTTTCAAGGGAATAGAGATCGCACTTTTTTCTGCGGGAGCGACTGTCAGCAGGGAGTTCGCCCCGATCGCGGCAAAGGCCGGAACGGTGGTGATCGACAACAGCAGCGCATGGCGGATGGATCCGGAGATCCCGCTCGTCGTTCCGGAAGTGAACCGGGACGATATATTCAAGCATCATGGAATTATCGCGAACCCGAACTGCTCGACAATTCAGATGGTGGTGGTGCTGAAGCCGCTCCATGACAAATACAAGATCAGGCGGGTCGTGGTATCGACGTATCAGTCCGTGACAGGGGCAGGTCAGAAAGGCGTGGACCAGCTCGACGAGGAACTCGGCAAGAAGCATGGTGAGACGCACAAGTTTCCACACAGGATCGCGTTCAACTGCCTCCCCCACATCGATGTGTTCCTCGAGGATGGTTACACGAAAGAAGAATTCAAGATGATCTTCGAGACGACGAAGATCATGGGAGACAACTCGATAAAGGTCAGCCCGACGTGTGTGCGCGTGCCGGTGTTCGGCGGACACAGCGAGAGCGTGAATATACAGTTCGAGAAACCATACGTATTGAAGGATGTTGTCCAGCTCCTGAAGGAGTCACCGGGTATTGTCGTCGAAGACGACCCGTCGAAGAATCTCTATCCGATGCCTATCAATGCCTACGACAAGGACGAAGTTTTTGTCGGACGCATGAGGATCGACAGCAGCGCTCCCAACTCGCTCAACATGTGGATCGTTTCCGACAACATCAGGAAGGGCGCCGCGACGAACGCAGTGCAAATCGCAGAAGAATTAATAAAAGGAAGAGACCAGGGGCGAGGACACTGATTGTTCGGTCGGGGAGACCGACAATCCACCAATGTAATAATCCATTATTCCCCGTCTGCGTCCGCCGGAGGCAGTCTCCGTCGGGCAGGCATCAATCCAATATTTCCTCATTGCCGTCCCGACATACGGTTATTTTGGGTCGGGAGGTATCATATTTTTATATTAATGCGCGAGACATTATTTCACTATTTCGACATTCCATTATTCCACTATTCCCGTAACCCATTCGACTCTTCCAAGATTCGCGCTCACAGTTCGAGCTTCCTCAGCTTCGGCGCGAATTTCCTCACTGCCCCGACGACCAGGAGCGCCATCGTCCCGCCGAACACCACCGAAGGAACAAGCCCCATCAGCTTTGCGGCAACGCCGGATTCGAACGCCCCGAGCTCGTTCGATGAACCGACGAATAGGCCGTTTACCGCCGCTACGCGTCCACGCATTTCGTCGGGCGTGTGCAGCTGGATGATGGTGTTCCGGATAACGACGCTCACATTGTCGAACATACCGCTGAAGATGAGAATGATCAGCGACAGGTAGAAATTCTTCGACAGCGAAAAAGAAACTATTGCCAGGCCAAAGCCGAAGACGCAGACAAGGAGATTCCGGCCTGCGCGCTTGAAAAACGGATGGTGTGCCTGGATAACGGACATCACCACCGACCCGACAGCGGGGGCAGCGCGCAGAAATCCCAATCCCTTGGCACCCGTGTGCAAGACCTGGTCGGCAAAAATCGGGAGCACCGCTACCGCTCCTCCGAAAAAAACGGCGAACATGTCGAGCGATATTGCGCTGAGTATGATCTGGTCATGGAAGACGAATCTCAAACCTCCCGAAAGGCTTTGCGCGATCGATTCCCGAGCCTTCCTTTCCGGCACCGGTTTCCTTCCAACCATCGTGAAAGAAATCAGACCGATGAGAGTCATGACAACAACGGCGGAATAAGCCGCACCCACTCCGGAGAAACCATATATCAATCCGCCGAAAGCCGGGCCGGTGACGTCCGCGAGCTGCCAGGACACGCTGCTCCATGTGGAGGCATTGCCGTAAAGCTCCCTCGGGACGAGCTGTGCCATGAAGGCGCTTTGCGAAGGCGTTAGAAAACCGCGTGCAAGGCCGGTGATGAAAATGATCGCGTAAATCGGGAAGATGCCGTGCGTGTGAAGTATCCATTCGAGTTTCGTGGAGATAAGGAGCAGGGCCGCGGCGCACAGAAAGTATACCGTGCTTGAAGAGAGTATGACGCTTTTCCTGCTCGTCCTGTCGGCTACATGCCCTGCATAGAGTGATATGCCGAAGAACGGCAACGCCTCCGAGAGACCGATCAATCCGAGCGAAAGGGCGTCGTGAGTAATCTGGTAAATCTGCCAGCCGACGATCACGGATTGCATCTGGATGCCGATCGTCAGAGCGAAGCGCGCGCTGACAAACCATCTGAAATCTCTTGTGCGGAGAGAAGCGTAGGGATCGGAAGTATCTAAGCGGGGTTCCATCAAGAATTATTAATGAAGATAACAAGACGACGGAAAGAAGAAAAAGGCCGCCCTGTCCCTTAAACCACAATCGCAGTCAGACAGACGGTCAAAGACATTGACCCAAACCTGAATACATTTCGCACCACAGCTTTTCTTTGCGTATCTGTTCCGCTCATCAGCTCCGCCGCATTTGCCCGGGGGTACAAAGTCAAAGGGAAAATCCTCGATCCGAACAGAGTTCCTCTCCCCGGCGTGCTTGTCCGTCTTCTCGATCCTGAAGACAGCTCGAAGGTATTCGTTACATCAACCGAGCCCGACGGAAAATTCACGTTCTCAAGTATCCCGCGACGTACCTACAGGTTAAAGGCGACCGCCGCAGGAAAGCGGACTCTTAATATCACCATCAGTCCGTCCGGAAACATACTGAATATCGGCCCCCTCATAATGTCGGACGCACCGATTCCAATTCAGGGCGTAATCGTCGAAGGACGTTCCCCGCAGCCTGTCCAGGTTTGCGACACGACCGAATATCCGGCCGGCTCCGTCAAAGTCAACAGAGACGCCCCGATGGAGGATCTACTCTCCAAGCTTCCCGTCGGTGGCGAGACTGTACAACTCGTGCTCGTCGGCGATGTGACCAACGAAGTCTTAACGAGATACGTCATGCTGACATTCTCGTATACGGTACGGTGAATCCGGAGATGATACAATTGACAGAAGAAATCGTTGAACACGCGTCACACGAATTAACGATGATTGAACCGGGCAATCGCCCAACGCGAATTGCACGCATAGAAGAACTATGATTCATAGAATTCGTGTCATTCGGGGTTATTCAGACGGATCCCTCCGTTGGTGATATTCGTGTTGATTGAGATGCGTCGTTTCATTCTTGACTTGGATTCTCCCGTCTTGTGAAACACATAATTACGGTGGATCCCATTTCCCGCCGGCGAAAGCTTCCCGCGGCAAATCAGATCGAGCTTGCGGGAGTTCTGAAATCACGTTTGGTCAGGAAAGCCGCGAGATCGGCGCTGGTGGCGTTCCCGACCCAGTATCGCCCGTCTATTTCGATCACAGGCACCGAGTGAAATCCCTTCTTTTTGGCGAGTCCGGGCTGGAGGGTGACGTCTACCTCAGTAAGGTCGAATCCGAGCGGATGCTGTAATTCGAGAAGCCGTCGTTTCACAATCGGACAGAATGGGCAGACGCTCGCAGTATAGAGCGTAACCCGCGACAATCTTCTGTGTTCCGGTGTCGACCCGAGACCCACATCTTTGACGGAGCCATAACCAAGCAGCGGCGACAGCCGGGGAAATTGTCTGATGTATATGACCTGCGCAAGCACTCCGGCGACCAGCACCACAACTCCCGCCAGCCACCCCTCCGCTGCCCACATCCCGATCGCCAATATCGGGAGTCCTAACCAGGTGAGCCAAACATTCCTAAGATGACATTCTTGTCTCATGGATCAATACTCCTCAACGCTCTTTTTGCTCGCTCTTTTGTGTGGTACGCTCTCGACGAACCAAGCTAAACGCCGTTGAATTAGCAGTCAAGATTGAACCGCTTTGAAAGCTCCGAGTCAGGGTTCTTGGTTCATGGTCCGTGGTTCCTGGTCCGCATACAAGTCGTTCCATTATTCCATCAATCCATCACTCACTTTTCACCCATACTACTTCGCCAGTATCCTGTCCGTCTTCATCCAACCGATGCACAGTCCAGGCCAGCTTCCTGCTTCACCTGTTCCCAGTCCGAAGCCATGCCCGCCTTTCTGAAAGATGTGCAGCTCGCACGCGACTCCGGCTTTTTCAAGCGCGGCAAAGAACTGCATGCTCTGGTGAACAGGGACGGTCTTGTCGTCGGCAGCATGGACTATGAATGTCGGAGGCGTGTCTTTGTTCACCAGGTGATAGAAGGGAATGAAGACGCCGTTCCTTCCGCCGGCTTTCTCAAACTCCTTGTCCGCGTTCGGGTGAAGCCAGTCGAGCGCGGGATAAATGAGAATCATGAAATCCGGTTTGCAGCTTACGGAGTCGATGTCGTCTTTCATGGTTGTTCTCTCGTAATGCGTCGCGACTCCCGCGGCGACTTGTCCGCCCGCCGAAAAACCCAGGATTCCGATCTTCTCGGGGTTAATGGTGTACCTCCTTGAGTTGGCGCGGACGAAACTTAGCGCGCGTTTCGCGTCATCCAGCGCCTGGCCGGGATTCAGCCGGTATTTCAGCACGAACGCGGCGATGCCGTTTTCATTCAGCCACTTCGCGACCCTTGTCCCTTCTTTCGTAATTGCAAGATGATCGTACCCTCCGCCCGGGCAGACGATAACCGCAGGACGATTGTCGTTCTGCTTCGACGGAATGTAGGCCGTCAGGTTTGGCTGGTACACCTTGTAGATTCTGTTGTCCACAACCGTCTCATCATCCTTTTCGTTCGCAGTCCCCGGCGCCAGGGACGGCCAGATGTTGACGGTATGCTGAGCAAAAAGCGGAACCGACAGGAAAAAAACAAGCGCCGCAAATAGCGATTTGAAACCTTTCATCATTTTTCTCTCTTCTGTTTGTTCCTGTTTTACAGTTCAACCGCAAGAGTAGCTGAAGCGAACACATTGGAGTTTGTTTCCCTTTCTACCCCTTTCTCCAGGTCACCTTGTCACCGTTTCTCCCCGTCTCCCTGTCTCCTTGTCTCGTAGTCTCCTCGTCCCCCTATCACCTTTTCTCCTCCTCTCCGCGGCTCAATTCATTCTTCCCCGAAGCCCACCTCTTCTCCCACGCCGGATACTTATCGAGCACTTGCTGCGGATTGTATCCATACCACCTGTAACCGGTTCTCCGCTCCCTGGCCACCTGCGCGAGCGAGTATCCTATTCTGCCGCGCCGGTTGCAGAAAAGCGGCCTGTTTGTCCCGAGCTCGTAGAAGCGCGACCATATCGGCGGCGCCTTCGTGTCCTTCACCACGACGACATCAAAGTCGGCAGTGTGGTACTGGTAAGAAACCTTCAGTGCCGGCACCGAATCAGTGCGGACCCCGAAAATCCTGGAGTCGTAAAACCATTTTACAGCGCCCTGCACGGCCGCGATTACTTTTTCACCCGGTTGATCGAGGCTCATCAGAAGCATGACGATGTCCGAGCTCTCGAAACTGCAGATCGACGGCGGCTCGAACGTCCGCGCCCACCGAGGTTTGAAAGTTATATTGTCGTGCTGCTGGCACCACGCCGTAAGCCTTTCATTCTCCTTTATCTGGCAATTCAATACACAGTCGATTCCTCTGTCGAAGGCGGCTTTCACTTTCGCGCGAAGGCCGCTGTCCACAAACGAAAAATATGGTTTACCCTGCGCGATGTGGTGCAGGAGTTCCATCACGCCTATCATCGCATCGTCGTTGAATGTGATGTAGCGGCTGTAATCTTTCCTCAAAGGGTAATACTGGGGCCATCCGCCGTTGGTGTACTGCGCCCGTAAAATGAAATTAATTCCTCTGAGACAGGCTTCCCGGTACCGCTCATCTTTCGTCAAAGTATAGGCCTTCGCGAGATACTCGACCTGCGTGTGCGTCGTTCCGTTATCGAAAGACGTATTCACGGTGTTCCTCGCAGCGAGGACAGCTCTCTTCTGTGAGGGCATGAGGATGGCGAGCATATCGTAGTTCTTGGCCCAGCCGCCGTTGTTTTTCTGAAAAAGGAGAATGTTGTCTGCGATTTCCTTCACGTCATCGGGCGAGTAACGTTTTTGGTTTGAAAGCGGTTCTATGACATGGTCCTCATCCCGAATATCGTACCAGTGGTGCGCACTGTCATAGAAGCCGGAGACATCGACAGTATTTCCTTTGTCGTTCTTTGTTAAATCCTGCGCGCGAATCGACGCCGTCACAAACGACAGGATAATTAAGCAGAAAAAGAGGCGAGACATCATGGCATGCCCTTCATTTAGTGCCGTACTTCTTTACGACGAGATACCTGAGCTCGGTATCACCGACGTTCCTGATGCCGTGTTCCGAATTCGGCGGACAATAGAGGCTTGTGTACGGACCAACGACTCTTGTCCGCCCGTCGAGATCGAACTCCGCTTTTCCCTGAAGCACGAAGAAGAACTCGTCTTCTGCGTGATGGTGCGGCGCATGTGTCGCCTCATGCGGCCGGACGACGCTCAGCTTCAGCGTTTTCCCATCTGCAAACTTCCTGTCCGCAAACCAGTACTGGTAACCCGCCTTCGTCGATTCAACTCTTGCCGGTGTGAATTCATTTATACAGTTGACGATGTCGTACCGGCCTGTGTCCGCCGGTGCAGAGTTGTTTGCGGTCTTTACCGGTAAAGTGCCTGAGAACAAAAAAAGCCACATCGATGCAGCTGCGGATAAAAGAAACATCCTCTTCATGCATGCCCTCCGGATTTTTGTTACAGAGCTTCGAGTCCCGATTCGCCCGGCTACCTTAGCTGTCCGGGTCCATGTCGATCACCGGCACATCCCAGTGACCTTCTAAGATCTCAAACCGGCGCTGTTCATCTTTTTTATAGGCCGCCTGATCGGGAAAGAGTTCGCGCGCGAGCTTTTCCTCGCTGAAGCCGTCGTCTGTCGTTTGTATGTTTTTCCAGACGATTGTCACCCTGAAATCCCATCTCCCGTCTTCCGTCCCGTGAAGGCGGGGACGGGTCAGCGCGAGCTTCAGAATCCTTCCCATCTCCAGCTGTCTCTTCAGGAGGGGATGGTGATTCTTTTTGTACAGTCGGATGAATTCGTCGGCATGTCCCCACTGAGCCTTATAGTAGTACTCGACGGTGTAGGGCCTGTCCTTTCCCGCTTTATTTGTTTTCATGCTTTTAATAAATGTGATAAAGAAAGGACTAAAATCCAATTGCGGATAATGCCCTGATTCCAATCCGCTTACCGAATCAAGGACTTCTCATGTCACTCAGAATGACCTGTGAGAATCCGTCATATCCGTTTTTTCCGTGTTCCATTCCCCGGTCACAAGAAAAGCCCCGCTTACGCGGGGCTCCCTCAAATCATGATCCCTGGAAGAGTCCTTTACTCGCCGATTTCAACTGCTACAAACCTTGATATATATGAATTCCCCTGCCTGGACAAAACTCTCAACATTACGGCATCGCCCTTATTCTTGCTCTTCAATATATCCGACAAATCCTTCGCCGAACTCACCTTCTGATGGTCGACCTCGGTGATGATATCGTTCTCCAGCAGCGTCCGGTCTGCCGCCGGCCCGCCGGGAGTGATGCTCGCGACAAGCACGCCATGATCGACTCCCGCATCTTTCATCGTCTGCTCGTCGAGCGGCTTTACCGCTATACCGAGCTTCGCAATATTTGACTGACCCGACTCGTCGGGCTGCGCGCTCTCCGGCTGAGCTTGCTGGTCGCCGCTCGCCAGATCGCTCTGTGGGATTTCCGTCAACGTCACCTTTTTTTCGAACTTCTTTCCGTCCCGGAAGACAGTGAGCGTGACGACGTCGCCCGGTTTATGTTCCGCAATCAGGATCTGGATCTCGTTTGCAGCGTCGACTTCCTTGCCGTTGACCGCGAGTATGACGTCGCCCGCTTTGATTCCGGCGGCCTGTGCCGGGCTGTTCGGAAGGACTTCATTCACGAGGACTCCCTCCGGCTTCGGAAGACCGAGGGCGTGTGCATCGGTCTCATCGATTGAGGATTTGAGCTGCACGCCGAGCATGGGTCGACGAACCCTCCCGTATGCTATAATGTCTTCAGCGGTTTTCTTCACGAGGTTTATCGGGATGGCGAATCCATATCCTTCATTGTATCCGGTGCGCGTGGCAATCGCCGCGTTTATCCCGATGACCTGTCCGTGGATGTTGACGAGCGCGCCGCCGCTGTTACCGGGATTTATCGCCGCGTCGGTCTGAATATAATTGCTGATCCCCCACCTGTCGGCCGAGACATCGGTGTGCCTGCCGAGCGCGCTGACTATTCCCGCAGTCACGGTGGACGTCAATCCGAGCGGATTGCCTATCGCGAGCACCCACTGGCCGACCTCGACACTGTCTGAATTGCCTATCGCCGCAATCGGCAGATTCCCGGCATTTATCTTTATAACCGCGACGTCCGTCGTCGGATCCATCCCGATCAGCCTGGCCGGAAACTCCCGCCTGTCGAAGAGCTTAACCCTGATACCGTTCTTGTCCGCATCTTGAACGACGTGGTTGTTGGTGATTATGTAACCGTCGTGCGTCACGATGACTCCCGACCCCATTCCTTTTTCGGGTTGAGGGTTCGGGATATTGAACTGGAAATTATGGAAAAACGGGATGTCCGGCATTTTCGATTTCGGTGTAGATGTGACGGTGACGCTTACTACCGTCGGCGTGACGGCCTTTGAAATCTCGATGAAAACGTTTTGAGTCTCAAGCAGGTTTATATCGCCCGCCGGGACCGGAGCCGGTCCACCAAGCTTGACGGTCTCACCCGAATATCCGAAAGTCTCACCCACTCCGTTGAAACTCATAACGAGCAGCGCCCCGAACACGACTCCGACCAGAACCAGCAGCGCCGCGCCAACCAACGTTCTCTTGCGCATGTTTATTTCCTCCAACTCATTTTTGTTATTACTCATCTTACATAGATCAAATCCTAAGCATCAAACTCTAAATCCTAAACAAATTCAAAAGAAGAAAACACAAAACCCTAAACCCGCTTACACGGCCAAACGTCACACTCGCTGACTCCAGGCATTTTGTATTCTATCTTTATTGCTTTGAGCATTTTTTAGAGTTTAGAATTTTCATCTCGGCCTCCCTGCACTCGTCTTCAATCGTACTCAAATTGATGCCGCCATAAACTTCAACGATTTTATTTCCTTCAGCGTGCCGGCATGTCTCTTAAGGTAAACAAAGGCGAAGTTGGCCAATTCGTTCCGAAGGGGCGGGTCCATATCGGCTCTTGCTGCCGCGGCCGGGCTCAGACCGACGAAACCCCGCAGCGTCATAAGGGCCGTACTGGAGAGTAGAAAACCATCGTT
>JAJYOS010000064.1 GCA_021796055.1 Bacteroidota bacterium | reverse complement strand
AATACAGCATGAAGTAGTCGATACAAGAACAAAATTGCCCTTGACATACTACTACTAATTCGTTATATTTTAATTCGTAAGGCATTAATTAAGAGTAAGCGAAATGAAGACGACAAAGAAATACGGGAAGAAGGCCGATCTCGCGCTCGGAATGTGGGTTAAACTCGCGAGAGCCGCCAACACGATGTCCACTCTGACGATTAGAGATATCGCGACATACGGCCTCACCGAGGCACAGTTCGGCGTAATCGAGGCCCTCGGTCATCTCGGCCCCATGAAGGTGGGCGAACTTTGTACTAAGAACCTCTCCTCGGGAGGTAACATGACTGTTGTCGTAGATAATCTAGTAAGGGACGGACTCGTCGACAGGGTGCGCGCTTATGACGACAGGCGCGCCTACATCGTCCAGCTCACTCCGAAGGGGAAGGATCTCTTTGACTCAATATTCGTCAAGCACGCGAACTTTGTGACGGACCTTGTTTATTCAGCCCTATCCGAGGAAGAGATACAGCAGCTGAGCGCCCTTCTGAAGAAGCTTGGACTGTCAATGAAGGAAAAGCTTAAGAATTCTGAAAGTTTAAACAAAGAAGGCGGCAGATAGATATGAAAAGGACTTTGCATTTTGTCGGGATTTCGGGGAGCCTCCGCAAGGGATCGTACAACACAATGTTGCTGAAGGCTGCAAACAAGCTACTCCCTGAAGGTGGTACCATGGAGATTGTCGAGATCGGAAACCTCCCGCTATACAATGACGATCTGCAATCAGGGACTCTGCCGGAAGCCGTAATAAGTTTCAGAGAGAAACTCTCAATCGCGGATGGGTTCGTCATCGCTTCGCCCGAGTACAATTACTCGGTACCTGGCACACTTAAGAACGCCATTGATTGGGCGTCCCGCGGAAAAGACTCGCCGCTCGTCGGCAAACCGGTGGCATTAATGGGAGCGACACAAGGGATGTGGGGAACCGTCCGCATGCAGATTGCATTCAGGCCGATATTTCAATTCCTGAACATGGTTCCGGTCAATAAGCCGGAGGTGCTGGTCGGCCAGGCACAAAATAAGTTTGATGGAGACGGCAATCTTATGGATGAGCCTACCATATCAATTATCAGGCAGCAGCTCAAGGAACTCGCAAGACTTGCAACGCATGCCCAGATCATAAAAGATATTACAACTGAACAAAACTAAAATCTGAAAGGCGCAATAAAATGGCAACATGGAAGATCGATCCGGTTCATTCGGAAATTAAATTCAAGGTAAGACACCTTGTCGTTTCAACGGTCACGGGACAATTTCACAATTTCGACGCAACAGTTGAAGCTGAGAAGGATGACTTCAGTGACGCGAAGATAAGCTTCGAGGCAGACGTAAACAGTATCAGCACGAAGAACGACCAGAGGGATGGTCATTTGAAGTCTGCAGATTTCTTCGACGCCGCCAACCATCCTAAGATCAGCTTCGTATCTAATGCCATCTCAAGCAAGGGCGATGGAGAATTTGAAATCGGAGGCAACCTTACAATCCGCGAGACAACCAAACCAATTAAGCTCACTGCCACCTATAACGGCACGGTGAAGGGATTCGGCGGCACAGAAGTAGCAGGTTTCGAAATAAGAGGAAAAGTAAACCGCTTTGACTACGGCCTTCAATGGAACGGACTTACCGAAACTGGCGGTGTCGTCGTCAGCGATGAGGTCAAGATTGAAATCGAGGCTGAGCTCAACCGAGTCGCCAACGCAATAGCGGCCTGACAAGGCGATTCAACGGGCGTTCTATTATTTAGCCAGTAGAATCGTGACCGCGGAGCACATCAAGGCATTCAGAAGTACGTGAGTGTCGTGTGCTTCGCGGTGTATGAGTGCTAGCTTCGCTTTCAGGGCAGGCAAATCTTTCCAAGGAGTGTTTCCCCGGAAGCGCCAGTAACAGAGGGAAGGTTTGTAGGGTTTCCGTTGATCAACTCATTGGCAAGAACCGCGAAACAAACAGCTTCCTTAGCATCGGATGAAATTCCGATGTTCTCGGCCGAATCGACCCGTGCCCCGACAAAGTGATGCCTTAGCGAATTCAAAATGAAATTGTTGTGCGCCCCTCCACCGCTGACAAAAATTTCTTCAACTTCTCCCTTTGTCTTAAGAAACAAGAGATAATTGGCGTAGACCGATAGTGCGGTGAACTCCGAAACCGTCGCTATGATATCCTCGTTCTGTCGGTCGGCATAATTCTCAAGTAGGGAAGTGACATAAGTCTCCCCGTAACGTTCACGGCCCGTTGATTTGGGCGGTGACATCCTGACGAATTCATCCGTCATCAGCCAATCGATCATGTCTCCCAGCACCTTCCCAGCGGAAGCAACCGTTCCCCCCTCATCAAAGTCTTTCCCGTAAATCCGTTTCATCATCTGATCGATCACCATGTTTCCAGGTCCTGTATCAAAAGCCACAACGTCGCCTGATTGGCAGCCCCTGGGGAGATACGAAATGTTTCCTATCCCTCCAAGGTTAAGAAGCGCTCTCGATTTCTTATCAGACTTGAAGAGGATGTAATCGAAATAGGGGACGAGCGGCGCGCCCTGGCCGCCCAACGCGACATCGCCAACTCTGAAATCTCCCACCGTGACAACTCCGGTGAGCTTCGCGAGTACAGATGGATCGCCAATCTGAAATGTTGCGCTGACATTCCTTCCGAACATGCGTTCGGCCCGGGGGAGATGATGAATGGTCTGGCCATGGGATCCAATAAGATCAACTTTACGAATATCAACGCCTGCGTGCTCGCAGAGCTGATGAACCGCGTCCGCATAAAATTGTGCAAGGAGAAAATTGATACGCGAAATATCCGCGACGTCGCTCGTACCGGTTTGTGAATTTCGAAGGACAAGTTCTTTGAAACCGTCCGGGAAAGGAACCGTAATGAAGTCGATTTGTCTTACAGTAGCGCCCGTCCCGCTTCCGCTAATTTCCACAATCGCGCCATCGATTCCATCGATGCTCGTCCCGCTCATTAACCCTATTACCATGCGCGTTTTTTTTTCAAACAGTTCAATAAGCTGTTTCATTCTCGGATTGCTTTCAGCTATCTTTTTGAATGAAGAATAGAATTGAAGATCAGTCCGGACTCTTGATTGGGGCGCACATGTCGGTAGCCGGCGGACTCTACAGGGCATTTGAAAGGGCAGACCGCGTAGGATGCACCGCCCTGCAGATTTTCACAAAAAATTCGAATCAATGGAACGACCCTTTGCTGACCTCTGATGACATCGCAAATTACCGCGATGCGGAGAATAAATCAAACGTAAGGATAGTCGTGTCCCACGATTCGTACCTTATAAATCTCTGCGGTGCCACCCACGAGCTTCTCGAAAAGTCCAGGAGAGCATTCATCAGCGAGATCGAGAGGTGCAGGCTGCTCGGGATTAGTTTCGTCGTATTTCATCCCGGTGCGCACACGACTCAGGACCGAAGGTCCGCACTGAAGCTCGTTTCCGAAAGCCTTAACTACGCGCACGAGGCCACCACCGACGCAAAAGTGGTTGCGCTTGTAGAGACGACCGCGGGTCAGGGAACAAATGTCGGAAGCTCGTTCGCTGAAATTGCCGAGATAATCTCAGGCGTGAAGAACCAGGACAGGGTTGGGGTTTGCATTGATACTTGCCACATCTTTGCGGCTGGGTACGACATCAGGACTTCGCAGGGTTACGGCGCAACCATGGATGAATTCGAGAAGTTGATCGGATTCGACATGCTCCACGCCATCCACTTCAACGACGCCAAGAAGCCGCTCGGCTCGCACGTGGACAGGCATGAACACATCGGCCAGGGAGAGATCGGGAAGGAGGCGTTTGGCTTCTTCATTAACGACGAACGGCTCGAGTCTGTTCCGAAGATCCTTGAGACCCCCAAGGGAGAAGACGGGTACCAGATGGACTTAGAGAACCTGACTTTGCTGCGCTCATTGCTTAAAGGAAAGAGAAATCCATCCAGTCTGAACCTGGAGCGGAATTAACAACCCACACTTTCTTTCACGCTAGAAGTTGACAGCCCGAGCGCGACCAAGCAGCTAGAGCAGTTGGAATTGCGGCAAGCCTAAACCTTTAGAACGCCGAGCTTTTTACCGACAGCTTCGAAGGCATTTATAGCTTTATCTAGCTGTTCTCTTGAGTGGGCCGCCGAGAGTTGGACTCGAATCCTAGCCTGCCCCTTAGGTACGACCGGGTAAGAAAAGCCTATAACATAGACCCCCTCATCCAGCAGCTTATCCGCAAAATCTGTCGCCAACTTTGCTTCGTAGAGCATTATCGGGACTATCGGATGCTCGCCAGGTGTGATTTTGAATCCGCGTTTAGTCATTTCCACCCGGAAATACTTTGTGTTCGACTCCAATTTGTCCCGCAGCTCAGTTGTCGATTCCAGCATGTCGAAAACCTCAATCGCGGCGCTAACTATGGCTGGCGGAAGAGTGTTCGAGAAGAGGTATGGGCGAGACCGTTGGCGGAGAAATTCTATAATCTCCTTTCGTCCGCTCGCAAATCCACCAGAAGCGCCGCCAGCGGCCTTTCCAAGCGTACTAGTGATGATGTCCACGCGTCCCATGACGTTTCTATACTCAATGCTCCCGCGTCCGGTTTTTCCAACAAAACCAGTCGCGTGAGAGTCATCGACCATGACTAGCGCGCCGTATTTGTCGGCAAGATCGCATATCGAATCGAGCTTCGCGATATCGCCATCCATGGAAAAGACACCGTCTGTCGCAATTAGTTTGAACCTCGAGGACGAGGCCTCTTTAAGTTTTGACTCCAGGTCGGCCACATCTGCGTGCTTGTATCGGAGCCTAGTCGCCTTCGATCCCCGTATACCGTCTATGATGCTGGCGTGATTTAGCTCGTCGGAGATTATCGCGTCTTCTTCGGTGAGGAGCGGTTCAAAGACGCCGCCGTTCGCGTCAAAGCAGGCAACGTACAGGATCGTGTCCTCCGTTCGAAGAAATTTCGAGATCTTCTCCTCGAGTTCCTTGTGTATGTCCTGGGTCCCGCAGATGAACCTTACCGAAGACATTCCGTATCCTCGTTCATCAAGCCCACGTTTTGCAGCTTCAATGACCCTGGGATGGCTCGACAGCCCCAAATAATTGTTCGCGCAGAAGTTCAGGACCTCTTTGCCGCTGTCCAACTTTATCACCGCGCCTTGTGGCGACGCGATTACGCGTTCCTGTTTGTATAATCCCGCATTCCTGATTGATGTCAGTTCAGTGGCAAGGTGTTCCTTGAATTTCCCGTACATCTGACTATCTCCGTAAATTTAGTTGACTGGGGCATTTGTAAAGCCGCTCTTCAGTAAACGTATGATCGGATACCGGTTTACTCTGGCACAGTTTAGTCAAGGTAACACGAAAAATCAATTCTGTCTTGACCCACGCCTCTAAAGCAATTTCGTCAAAACATTCTACATACGATGCCCAGATTGAGGCCTTCTCTTATCTGAGTCTTCGGGGAAATAGCCTTTTGATAAACGGTGAGGACACTGAGATTGACGTTCACATACTTATCCACTGAGGCGGTAAGTGTGTTATCGAACCGCACATCCCAAACAGTCAGTCTGTCGAAGGCACTAAAGAGTCGCAGATTTGAATTCAGCACAAGACGCCTACCGCACCTCAAGTGTAACGAACTTACCGACTCGATGCCGGTCCGAATTGTCAGAGCTTTGGTGCCTGCCGATTGCGCGAGCGCCTTCGCGTAAGAGAGGAATCTCCTAGCGTAAACCTCGTTCAATCCTATACCAATCCGAGTATTGAGAATCTTCTTCACGCCGTAAGCCAATCCCATGGACTGGGTTAGATAAGCCGGATCCAGGAAGTCCGAAATCTGAATCGGGGGATTTTGCGAGTAGTCATATCCAGGTCCCACTTGGGTAGAAATATCCATGCTAACGAAGGGGTTTGTTTCCCAGCCAAGGGTTAGGGTGTAAATAGATTCGAAGAAGAGCTGGTTCACAGTAACCGCGGATGGCTGGTTTCCGTTTTTTGTCCGCCCATAAGCAATTGTTAATCTGTGCTTCATTTCCCAAGTCGGGGTGAGCAGCATCAGCGAAGTATTAAGCGTTAATGATGCGGCTATTGCACTTTGTCCTCCCGCAGCCCAGTTACTGAACGCGACCTGGTCCACCTCCGCTCCAGTTATCAGCGAGTATCTCAAAGTTGTTGTCTCGGTGGAAGCACCAGTTTTTGCTTTCGTTACGTGTTGAGCGGCTGCAGGTTTCGGAACGAAGAGCGCGGCCACCAACAACAGGAATATTCCGTGAAAAAAGGTGGACGTCATGCTGAATGATTTCCATATCGTTGTCTTCCAGGATCAAAGCAGTTCAAAAGAAATCCCCGTCCCGGAATCCCTCGGGACGGGGTTCGCTCGGTACTGAGTAGAGCCGCTTCAGGCTCAACACTCAAGAGTTACCTGCTGATCAGGAGCCGCCAGCTAGAGGTAGGTTTACCGTCACAGTGTTGCTGCGCGAACTTTCCTGACCGTTCTTTCCCACCGCCGTCACATAGTAAACATAGATCGATCCCTTCGCAGCACTTTTGTCCGTGAAGCTCGTCCTGCTTGTGGCATCGATTTTCATGAATGACAACGTCGACGGCGAGGTGTTAGTGGCCGGAGCCATCGCCCTGTAAACGACATACCGAGTGGCGACTCCGAGCTGCGGCGCGTTCCACGACAATTGGACAGCGCCGTTTGTAACCTTCGCGTGAAGATTTGTTGGCGGACCCGATTGGGCAAAAGCCGTGGCCGCCGCGCATGTCATTGCGACGAGAATGAATGCGCTCTGAAGGCTTTTTCTTAAGGCTCGACGTTCCATTTTCTTTCTCCTCTTTTTGTTCGTAAAAAGTTGCATCGAGCAACAAGTAACTTTAAACAACAGACGTGCCAAAGGGCTAATCTTCAGCTAAGCGACTGAACCACAATATATTACGTGCCTTTTCAGTACCCGCCGACAATGACGGAACGACAACTGTTTATGCCGGAATTCCCGCGTCCGGCATAACTGTTCTTATACAGCTGAGGGATGGGTTAGAGAACCATATCTGCCAATTACAAATCCGTCAATATGCGAAGGTTAGTTCTCTTTGGGTTGATGACAAACGGGAATGGTCTGAGCCCCGTAGAGGTGGGACAAAACAAAAATCACTGTCGACATAAAATACAACGCAATACTCAGTCGCGACTATCTCCATCGCGCTCATAAAGGCGGTCCACCATCGCGTGGAGGTAAGTGTGATAACGCGTGGGCAGTTTCTTGTACTTAAGAGATATCTTCTCCTTGGTTTCCGCCGCCGGAATTGAAGTGTCGATGTTACGGACAAAATTCGAAAGATATTCGTTTAGCTTGTTCTCAATTCTCTCCAGCACTTCCGCATCGTCGGTGCATGCAATCTTGCGGGCGGTCTCTTTGGTATTAAAATTACATTCGCAGAAATATTTGAAGCAGAATCCTTTCAGATGTTCCGCGACGGTACCTCTATGAATACCACCGACTTCCATTGCGGTTTCCTTAATTGAGCTTCTGGTGAAACGCTTTCTGCGCAGAGAATCGACAATCTGTGACTCCACATCCGTGCTAGTTTTGGAACGGACGAAGATCTCCGACGGAGTGTCTTTCGAGTAAATCATCTCTCTTTTTTCGGCCCGCGCAAGTATAACGGAGCGTTTTATTACGCTCTCTAGCTCCCGCACATTTCCCGGCCAGTCGTAATTCAAGAAAGAATCCATCACTGATTTCGCGACGCGCATTCCCGCAGCATCTTCCTTTAGCAGAAAATATCTCACAAGGGAAGGGATGTCATCTTTGCGCTCGCGGAGCGGTGGGACGAATATTCGTATAACGTTGAGACGATAATACAAATCTTTTCGAAATTTCTGATCTCTGACTAGCTTGTCAATCGCTCTGTTAGTGGCGGCGAGGACTCGGATGTCGACTTTAATCGTTTCAGTTCCGCCCACTCTATTGAATTCCCCAGATTGAAGCACACGAAGCAACTTAGTTTGGAAGAATTCGCTTGTTTCGGCAATTTCATCGAGAAAGATCGTACCGTGATCAGCTGCCTCGAACAGTCCTTTCTTGGTTTTGTTCGCGCTTGTGTATGCTCCTTCCTCATGGCCGAATAATTCACTCTCCAGAAGAGACTCCGGAATCGCGCCGCAGTTGATCGCGATAAATGGTCCCTCGTTTCTGTTGCTGAACTTATGAATTGTCTCTGCGATAAGCTCCTTTCCGGTCCCGCTTTCTCCAAGTATCAGGATCGTCGCGTCGCTCGCGGCTACCTTCGTCGCCAGGTCTAAAACACGTTTCATCTTTCCATGCTTTGCGTGCGCAATTCCATTGATGTTTTCAAAATCAGTGGAATCATTCTTCCATTCATATTCCTGCGAATCATCTGGTCCTGCCTCTCTAGTCTGCAACATTTCGCTGTTGGTGCCCGCGTGTCCCTCAAGCATTCCTCCGAAATGCCTCTTGATGCTTTCAAGCTCCTTTTCGAGCAGGCTAATCTTCCGAGAATCCCTTTCATGAAGGTTTTCAACCCTTGCTTTTTCCTTTTCAACATTCAGAGAATGCGCCGTTACTCTCCTGAGACGGTAAACAACCCCCACGAGAATCGCCGCCGTCCCTGCCAGGACCGGCTGAAAGGACAGAATAATGTTCAGGCTGAACAACCCGAACGCTACCGCCTGATAAGCGGCTAATGTAATGGCTCCCTTGGCAATCGCTCTACCTACCGGAGTCCGGCGGTTGGTTATGCTCGAAAACAATCCTCCCGCTATCATGACGGCGAGCAGGAAGGTGATAAGTGGCGGCGGCTTTCTCAGGAACCGACGACGGAGTGCGGTATCCAGCGCGTTTGCGTACACTCCTGCGATCGGAAATCTCTTCGCGAATGGAGTAATACAAAATTCACCGAGGTGGTGTGCGTCCAGTCCGATCAAAACGATTTTGTTTCTTAATTTCCGCAGAGAGGCCCAATCTCTCTCATGGTTATGATACTCCACGTAGTGCGCTAAGAAAGAAGTGGCCGGATAAATATTGAGTTCACCGACTCCTCCGCAGTAATTTATTCTCATGCTCCCGTGTTCGACTGGTATCTCAATTGAGCCACTTCCGTCCCTAATGACAATTCTTCCTCTATCCACGATAACGGAGTCACGGGGGACACCAAGGCAAATTCGCAAGAGTTCGACAACCACTGACGGAACAAGTATTACACGGCGGTGCTTGAGTGAGTCGCCTGCTTGCACAAACATCGGAAGTGATCGCTTCACGAGTGAAGAGCCGGTGTTCAGGTGACCGACACCAGCAGCGCTTCGTACCAATCCGCCCGGCGGAAGTGTGAAGTCCGTACCGGCAGGGAAGTGACTTGGCCGAGAATGCACTTGAAACTCAGAGAAACTTTTTGGAGAAAGCTGCCGGACTAAACCTGGATGGAGGTCACTTCCAACTTTATTGAAGAATCCGCCGATGCAAACATTGCCGGCTTTCCTAAACGCGTCGATTAGTCTTCCTATCTGCATCCTTTTCTCCCCAATAGATGGCTCGAACGGAATGCATATTCCGATAGCTTTGACACGCAGATTGTCGAGAGCGTCGATGAGTTTGGAATAATACGCAGGCCTCAGCGGGACACCGCCAATCGAGTCTAGAAGGGAATCCCGGATAGCAAGGACAACTATGGATGTGTCCATCTTGACAGGCCCACGAAGCCTGAAAGCAAGATCGCTCATATCGGAATCGACCCTTCTTAAGGGTTTGACAAACACTAGCATAACAATGGCTACGGCCGCCGCTGCCGCCACACCTTGTCTCATTTTTCTGTTTACCATCTTGAGATAGACCTGATACCTACTCCTTGTTTTGCGCAGACGGCAGGGTCAATGCGACCGCTCGACTGCTCTCACAAAAACATTACTTGATGCGCCCACCACCTACCCGTCCATTTGCCGCTTTGCGTTGCTACCACCGCGGTAGCCACTTCGGCCATTTGATCGAATAACTAATTAATGTCTACTGCCCGACTTGTCGGAGCAATACATGCAAAAGGTGATTCTGTGTGGGGGGTGTATGTTACGGAATGAACAGAAGTGTGTAGATAGAAAAGGGGCGGCGCGCGTTATCCGCGCGCCGCTTGCCCAGAAATTAATTCTCGTTTTCCTTCAACTCACGCCTGAACCTCTCCTCGAAGATCGTATAAAGCGTCGGTATGAATATCAGCGTGAGAAAAGTCGACACAGTCAGTCCTCCTATGACGGCTATCGCCAGCGGCGACTGAGAACGATCTCCGCCCATTCCGAAAGCCATCGGTAGAAGTCCGATGACCGTTGCCAAGGAAGTCATCAAGATGGGCCTCAACCTCGTTCTTCCGCCGAGGGTCACTGCTTCGTGAAGCTCCATTCCGGCCTTCCGAAGCCTGTTGATATAGTCGACCAGAAGGATTCCGTTCGAGACAACTATACCGACCATGACTATCACTCCTTCGAACGAGGTAACTGATAGCGAAGTGCTGCTGAGGAATAGTGCCCAGATTACACCGGCAAGGCCAAGGGGAACTGTAAACATGATAATGAAAGGGTCCACGAGCGATTGGAATTGCGAAGCCATTACCATGTATACCATGACAATAGCGAGGGCAAGCGCGAGCAAGAGAGACTTGAATGTGCTCTTTTGCTGCTGAATGTTTCCGCTCTGCTTGACCTGAAACCCCGTGGGGACGTCCAGTCTGTTTAGCCTCTTCTGTATGTCGGCTGAGACGCTCCCGAGATCTCTTCCCGTCACGTTGGCAGTTACATCGATTATTCTCTGTTGATACTTCCTATCGATTTCGACTGGCGTCTTGGTCTTGACAACTTTCGCTATGTTTCCAAGTTGAACGAGCTGGCCAGTCGAACTCGGGACCGTCAGCTTACCGAGATCGCTTATGTGGTCGCGGTCCCTTCTGTCAAGACGGACAAGGATGTTGTATTGGTTGCCGGTGTGGGGGTCCGTGAATTGCGACGCAACCGTCCCATCAATCGCCGTTGCAACCGTATTTGCCACCTGCTCGACATTCACGCCAAGCGCGCCTGCTTTCACGCGATTGATCACGACTTTCAGCTCCGGCATGTCGGGGTCCATGCTTATTTGAGCATCCGTTGCTCCGGGAGTAGTCTTGATTATGTCGTCAACTTCGTGGGCCAGCCGCATCCCGGTTCGAAGATTGTAGCCCATTATCTCCACATCAATGGGGGCCGCCGAGCCGAAATTCAGCAGGAAGTGAAGGAAACCTCCAGGTGCGAGGTACATTTTTGCTCCAGGGATGGCCATCAGTTTCGGACGGAGCGCGTTCATGATCTGCTCCTCGGAGCGACTCCTATCCGTCGGTGGGACCAGTTCAACCTGTATGTTAGCGGCATACTCTCCCGCGTTCTGGCTGAAGAGGTTGCCGCTCTTCTCGGACGGCACACCGATGTCCGAAATTATCGTCTTGGTCTCAGGCACATATCTTCTTATTAAGTCTTCGACATTCTCAACATATTTCTTGGTGTCTCTAAGCCGGGTACCGACAGGAAGCTTGACCGTAATCGCGAACTGGCTTTCATCCGTATTGGGAAAGAATTCCGTTCCCACAAACTTCAAGAGGAAAAATGAAAGTACGGCAAAGCCTAGCACGATAGCCACAACTTCCCGCTTGTGCCTGAGAGCGGTCCAGATTACCCTCTGATAGTAATTATCGAGGCTCTCGAACAAGCTCTTCGAATACAACTTGAGCTTACCTATCAGGTCTGCGGTTTCAGCTTCCGTCTCCTTTTCCGGCTGCAGAATTCGATAACAGAGCAGGGGAGTGACGGTTCTTGAAACGAAGAAGGAAGCAAATAAGGCCACGCTGATTGTCAGCACGAGTGGCATGAAAAGAAGTTGCGCGATCCCCGAGAGAAATATTACCGGTAGAAAAACAATAACAGTTGAGAGTGTGGAGATAAAAATTGGTCCTGCCACCTCTATAGCCGCGTCAAGTGTCGCCTGCATCCTGCCAGCGCCGGTCGTGTTCATCAAGTTGAAGTGGCGTGTTATATTCTCCAATTCTACGATGGAGTCATCAACCATTCTTCCCACTCCAAGGGCCAGCCCTCCAAGAGTCATAATATTCAGGGAATTCCCGCTGAACCTGAAAAACACGAACGTGACCAGTATTGAAAGTGGGATTGCGATGAAGATTACGACCGCGCTCTTGAAGTCTCGCAGGAAAAGGAGTATGACTATTGTCGCGAGAAGGGCTCCCAATATGGCCTCCTGCTCCAATCCGCTTATGGATTGCTTTATGTAGGTGCTCTGGTTAAAGGCCAGTGAAGCTTTCACAGACCCTGGAACACCCTGCAATTTAGGAATGTCCTTGAGCACCTCGTTGACAACTTGAACGGTATTAGCGTCCGGTGACTTTTGCACTCGTAGTATGACGCCGTTTTTCCCGTTTACTCTCAGGAGTTCCGTCTGCTCCTGGTAAGAGTCTTCAACTTTTCCAATGTCTCCGATAGTAATCGGATCGCCATTGACGTCCTTCACGACGATGTTTTCCATCGGCTTGACTACGTTAAACTGGCTTTCAGTCGTCAGTGAATAATCGTAACTACCCGTTTTTAAATCACCGGAGGGAAGTATGAGGTTGGAATTTGCGACCGCCTGCGTCACCGTCTCGATGGGAATATTGAGCGCCTGCAGTTTATTCCTGTCGATGACAACATGGATTTCTCGAATCTTTCCGCCGACGACCGCAGCTTGTGCCACACCCGGAAGGTGTTCCAGCTGCGGCTCGATCGTGTTGTAAGCAAGGTCATACAGCGCCCGCTGTCCCATGTTGCTGCTAAGCACGACTGTGCACACAGGAATATTTGATATGTCGAACTGGAGGGCTATCGGCTGAGAAACGCCCGGAGGGAGAAGTTCAAGCTCCCTGTTAATCTTTTGAATTATGTCGACGAGACCAACGTCGGTGTTTGTACCCCAGTTGAAATAAACAAAAATCTGGGAGACTCCTTCGCGGGTTCTGGACTGGACATAATTGATGTCGTTTGTACTGCTGACCGCCCGCTCCAGCGGAACCGTCACAGACTGTTCCATATCTGTTGGAGCGGCGCCGTTGTAGAAAGTTATTACCGAAATTACAGGTATCTGTATGTTAGGCAGCATATCTATCGGGAGCTGCAGGAATGATACTAGTCCCAATACGAAAATTGCTATCGACCCCATCAAAGTTGAAATGGGATATTTAAGCGCGAGTCGAGTTAACCACATAAGGTCACCTCGTCCTCTTCAAATACCCGTAACCCCCACATGGTAATTGAACCAGCCGCGGCTTCTTCGTGCTTGCTGTTCACCTTTATTTCGTCCTTTCCATCGCAGTCGGGGAAGTCGCAAAAACCCGTACCGCGATTATATCCGTATAATCAAACTCTCAGTGTAACTCCTTTCATTGCTGGGCCACAACTCCGGGATCTTCCTCGCTCTAATTCCTGAAATTCGTGGCCCGTTTCTTAACACGCGTTACCCCTACGCTCGTTTCGGGGGACCATCACTCTTCTTCCCCCTTTATTTCTCTCTTAAATTTCTCTTCGAAAACCGTTTGAGGAAACGC
>JAJYOS010000621.1 GCA_021796055.1 Bacteroidota bacterium | reverse complement strand
CATGATGGACAATTGTTTTTTTACAAGCTGGAATAATACGGAAAGGATTCATGACGACAGTGATGCGTACAGAAGGGGAATTCATTGGGACGATTTGAAACTGAGTTCGGCTATTTTTCAGACGATGGCAAAGAATATATTATCAAAACACCTAAGACCCCGCGCCCATGGATTAACGTAATAAGCAACGGCGATTACGGATTTGTGATCTCGCAGGGAGGTAGCGGCTACAGCTGGCGTACACATGCAGGACTCAACCGGATTACCAGATGGGAACAGGATATCATCAAAGACGAGTGGGGGAAATATATATACATCCGGGATGCGGCGGGCGGAAAAATCTGGTCGGCAGGGTGGAAGCCCGTTTGTGCCGAACCGGAGTCTTATCGCTGCAGGCATGGGATCGGGTATTCAGTAATTGAATCTATCAACGAGAGGATCGAAAGCTCGCTGCTGATGTTCGTGCCTAACGATGAACCGCTGGAGGTATGGAAACTCACGTTAAGGAATTTGGACTCATCACCCCGGCGGCTCAGCCTGTTCACTTACATGGAATGGGGGCTGGGTGCGGCGCCGGACTGGCACCGGGAATTTCACAAATGTTTCACGTCGACCGAATTTGTGCCTCAGTTGAATGCGATTCTTGCTGAGAAGCGCCTCTGGGAAGTACCTACCGAAAATGGGCATTGGAATACCGATTGGCCCTACGTTGCCTTTCACTCTTCGAGCGTTACGGCCGCCGGGTATGATGGAGACAAGGAGTCCTTCCTCGGGATGTATGGCAGCATCAGGAACCCCGCATCGGTCCAGGCCGGGAAGCTCGGTGGAATCACAGGGAGATGGGCCGACCCGATTGCCGCCCTTCAAGTCGATATCGAGCTTGTCCCGGGCGAGGAGAAGGTGATTTGTTATACAGTGGGGGCAGCGGGGAGACGCGACGAGGCAAGGCGACTGATCGATAATTATGGTTCGGTGGAAAATGTAGACAAGGCATTCGCAGGTCTCAGAGAGAAGTGGGACCGGCTTATGTCAACAACGGAAGTCTCGACTCCCGATGAGTCGATGAATATTATGCTGAACACATGGCTGAAGTATCAGACAATATCAGGAAGGTTGTGGGGGCGCACCGCGTATTACCAGACGGGCGGGGCTTTCGGCTTCCGCGACCAGCTCCAGGACAGCCAGATATTCCTGCCGATCGACCCGCATCTGACTGCGAAGCAAATTCTGCTGCACGCCCGCCATCAATACGCTGATGGAACGGTCCAACACTGGTGGCATCCACTTACAGAAGTCGGGCTGAAAACCGATATGTCCGACGATCTCCTCTGGCTTCCTTTCCTCGTCAACAGCTACATACAGGAGACCGGCGATCGCCGGATCCTCAATAAGAAAGTGGCCTTCATCGACGAGAACAAACCGGCGACGATTCACGAGCACTGCGGCCGGGCGATTGATCGTGTGTTGAAACGTCGCAGCAAACGCGGACTGCCGCTCATCGGAGCCGGCGACTGGAATGACGGGCTGAGCGCAGTGGGGTTGAAATGGAAGGGTGAATCGGTCTGGCTCGGGCATTTTCTGTTCAAAGTGCTCAATGATTACGCTTCGGTTATCGAAAACCTGGACAAAAGGCGCGCGAAGCTCTACAGAAGAAAGGCCGTGGATCTCCAAAAGGCCGTAAACAAATATGGCTGGGATGGTGAATGGTATTGGAGCGCAAGTAAAGACTCTGGCGAGAAGATCGGTTCTCGTTCAAACAAGGAGGGAAGTATCCATCTCAACTCGCAGACCTGGTCGGTGATCTCAGGTGTCGCAGACTCGCGCCGCTCCAATCAGGTGATGGACGCGGTGGAAAAACACCTCGAGAAGAAAGTCGGGCCGCTGTTGCTTTATCCGGCTTACAAGAGGCCGGACGAAAAGATCGGCTATCTGACGCGATACGCAGCGGGTATGAGGGAAAACGGCGGTGTCTATACCCACGCCGCAACGTGGGCTGTCGTTGCGGAAGCGATGCTGGGGCGCGGTGGGGATGCGTTCAGAATATTTTCAAAAATAAATCCTATAAATCGAAGTATGAATCCGGATGAGTACGGTGCCGAACCCTACGTTACGCCGGGAAATATAGACGGACCGGAGTCGCCGTCCTACGGCAGGGGAGGATGGACATGGTACACGGGCAGCGCATCGTGGCTTTTTAAGGCAGGTCTCGAGTACATACTCGGCGTTCGCGCTGCTTTCGACGGTCTTGTAATCGATCCGTGCATACCGGCGGCCTGGGGCAGTTTCTCCGTCACAAGAAGATTTCGCGGAGCGATATATGAGGTTCAAGTTGTCAATGAGCAACACGTAAATTGCGGAGTGCAAACGGTGATTATTGATGGGAAGCTGGCTTCGAGGCTGAAGTCAAGTGGAAAAGGAGTATTGATCCCGCCGTTCAAAAAGAACACGAAGCATTCGGTCGTTGTTTCCCTCGGGCCGACGATTCGTGAGGAGGAGATGTTGTCTAAATGATCAGATGCAAGATGGTGATCGTCCGAAGAATTCTCATGACAATTGCCGTTTCACTGGTTGCGCTTGAGTCTTGCGCAGCCTCTGCGCCTCAGACCCCTCAGGGAGTTATTACCGTAGTCGGCGACAGATGTGTGATCCTTCATTGGAATCCGGTCGAGAACCAGAATGTTGCAGGTTACTACGTATTCAGACAAGCCGACGGGACGGGAGGATACGTTCAGTTGGTCGGCCAGCCGACATGGATGACCGGCTTCGCGGATAAATCGGTGAAGAACGACACGACTTATTCATATTACGTGAAAGCAGTCAACAGCTCCAACCAGGTCAGCGACTCTTCATCCCACGTCACTGCCGTCCCCCACACGCTAACCGATGACCAGTTTTTGGATTTCATCCAGGAATCCGCAATTGACTTCTTCTGGTATGAAGCCAATCCCTCGAACGGATTGATCAAGGACCGAAGCACGCAGGGCTCGGATTGCAGCATCGCGTCGGTGGGTTTTGGCCTGACGGCAATCTGCATCGGCATCGATCATGGGTGGATACCGGCCGCTGCCGGAAGGGACAGGGTGCTGACTACGCTGAAGACCTTCTGGACCCTGCCGCAGGGAGACGGTTCACAAGGGTATGCCGGATACAAAGGGTTCTTCTATCACTTCCTGAACATGCAGACGGGCTTGAGATCCGGCGGTTGTGAGCTGTCATCGATCGATACCGCGCTCCTTTTGGCGGGAATACTTTATTGCAGGAATTATT
>JAJYOS010000063.1 GCA_021796055.1 Bacteroidota bacterium | reverse complement strand
AACCGACATCTCATGAAAAAAATCCTGAAACTTGCCGTTGACTTTCTTCATCGGTGAAACGAGACGGTCGGGATGATACAGGCTCTCGACGGAGGTCAATCCAATGGGACAAATTCCTCCGTTGTTGACGGGTGCCAGAGGATTCCCGAAGGCCTGGATCGGCATGTTGTCAATCAACCGGATGCGAAGACCGCACTTGCCGGGACAGCGCGCGCAGGTGGTAATCTTCCAGGTTTCGATGCGCGGGCCTTTGTAGAGAATCGGGACCAGCGCACCGGGAATCTTTATCAGCGCCTCGCCGACCCCGCCAACCGCGAAGCCGATCAGCGATCCGCCCAGAAGTTTTACAAAGTCTCGTCTGTTTATTTCCATAGATAATTGTCTCCGTAGCCATCAAGCCTCGAACGCCGATCTCCAAATGCCGGTCCGCCGTTTCCCGGCGGGCTCTTGTACCTGCGGGAAAAATCACTGCCTGCTGAGACATAGCCGACAAGGGAATGATGCGTTTTTATCTTTAGCTCATTGAAACTTTGTTTTTGTTTGGAGCTTGTCATTTGAAAGTTGGTCTTTCTTTATCTGTGGCAATGCGAGCAGTCCGTGGTGACATTATGCTGTATATGGCAATCCAGGCAGTTCTGCATCTTTATCTGCAGGAATTGCTTCGTCGGCGGAGAAGTCAGCGCCGCCATGTTTCCGTGGCAGAGCTTGCAATCGAGCTTGCCTATTCCGACGTGCCTGCGGTGTGAGAAATACACGTAGTCCGGGACATGATAAATAGAGTACCACGGTATCTGCTTATGCTGACTTACGTACTGGTACACGAGTAATTCCTGGGGTGTCTTTTTCATCGGCGTGCTATGACAGGCGCCGCACACCTCGATGTTCGGTATACTCGCACGCGCACCCATCATCACCCGCTGGTGACAGGCCATGCAGGGGATTTTGTATTTACCGGCGTGAAGAGCGTGGCTGAAATCTATCGGCTGGGTAACCTTCTCTTCTCTGTCGACAGCCGTATTGACCACGATGATGCCGGCCGCGAAACCAACCAATGCCGCGAAAAGTATCAGGATTTTTTTCATGAGATGTCGGTTAGCTGAAATCCTGCGAAGGTTTCGAACCTTCGCAGGATTGATATGAATGATTGATTATTCAATAGTTCTCAGGAACTCGAGTACTGCGCGTGCCTGGTCCTTCGTAAGCTGTTGATCAGGCATCTTCGGGACATTGGGGAATTGCTCCATCAGGGCTTTGATGGTCGCATCCTTTTTCTGCATCTCGGCAGTGTTCAGCAGGTAGTTCATAATGAAGGCCGGCGTCTCCTTCTTTGCGACGCCGCGAAGAGGCGGAGCCAGTTTTGTCTCGTCAACATCGTGACACAGGTAGCATTTGGAATAGAAGATTGAATTGCCCTGGTCGACAAGGTCCTGGTCAATCTTTCCAAGCTTCACGGACTTTATCGGCCCGATACCATTATCCACCGTTTCCTTCTTGCCCTGCGGCACGAAGGCCATCATGAAGAGAACCGTAACCGACAAAAGAAGAGTCGAGAATATTGTCTTTTCCATTTTTTTCCCTTTTTAAAATGCGAACCATGTTAGCAGGTACAGCGTGTTGTTATCGGAAGCGTTCCTTCCGGAGCCGTCGTAGTTTGTGGATCCTCCGTTGAATTTGGAATAAGCCACATACTGTAGTGTTATCTGCGTGTTGAGCCAGGGTATGTACGACAGCTGTGCCGTTAAGCCGCTGCTGTTCGGCGAGCCGTTCGCGCTGCCCGTGACGGCGCCCGGGGCATAGAGAACCGCGTCGCTTGTGCCCGTTGTCGTGAAATAGCCGAGTGCAACGGCAAACGGCGCTGAGAAGTTGTAGTTTGCATCGATCTTGAAATTGTTGAGTGTCAGGCTGTTCGAAGCCGAGCCGCCCGCGGCGTATGTCGCATCGAGATTTTGTTTTTCGGTTATGTAGCTTGCGTGTGCGACGAGCTCTCCGCCGCCGAGGGCCTTCTCGTATTGAGCGTCAAAGCCGAGATCGGTGTAACTGTCATTTGGTCCTGATATTCCAGTCGGGAACAAGCTTGTGGATAGCCCGAACGTCCCGACTTCGAGATACTGTGTGCCCCAGTCGTGCTGCAGGGCAATGCGCCAATAAGGCGAGACACCTTTTATGTTATCCGACCAGGTGTTGTCCGCCGGATATGAGACACCTTGAATCGCAGAGTGATACCCGCTTACGCCGGCATAAACAAGGTTGTCATAAAGCGCGTATGCACCGAGCCCGAGCACGTTCCCGGAGAATGTTCCGGCGAGGATAGGACTCCAGCTCGGCCCCGGCGCCGACGCGGAGGCGACGTAAGGAAATCCCCAGGCAGGGGTCGTGTTCCATACATCCTCCATAGACGGGTTGTTGTTCAGAGTTATGCCGTACAGAAGGTCTTTTCCTGCGACCATCGTGTGGTCTGCGTACCTGAACTCTGCCATATCCATCCCGATCGTTCCGGCTGACGGATCGTATGTGAGCTGAATGTACGAACCGAGTTTCGGCGTGATTTCACCCGACAGGAAGAAGCTCAGCTGCTGAGGAAATTGTGTAGCGCTTGCCTCAGCGCCGGGTGTGGCCTTGCTTACGTCACTGAACGAAGTCATGACCATCGCAGACAACGGGAAACTGCTGAGTATTTGCATATCCTTGCTCCCGTCATGAGCAGATACCAAAGTGGGACTGCCTACCATGGTGTATCCGTTCAGCTTAAACAATCTACCGAACGGCGTCAGCTGCGGGAAATTGTAGTGGCAGGAGCTGCACGCCAGTCCCGTCTGACGCGCATAGCTTGGAATGCAGTAGGCGTTTGAACTCGAAAGCATCATGACGGCACCAGCCAATACCACCATGAGCGAAATCTTCCGCCCGATTCTCCGCAACGAATTATTTGTGTCCATTAGAATACTTTGCATATTTGCCTCCGGCATGTTTTTTATGATTCTGAGTAGAAACTTCAACTCTTTGTCTCCTGCTAATCTTTATGTTGCAGACAGCTCCGCACAGCCTGCTGAAGCTCTTTCAGTTCCAACGGCTTCAGGAAGAGATAATCGGCGCCGTACGATTTCAGCTCGGCCTCGCTCACCGTATCGGGATAACCCGTGATCACGATGATCGGAGTATTGGGCTGAAGCCTTTTCGCATGAATTATGAAAGTGACGCCGGATTCCATATTCAATCTCAGATCCGTTATGAGAAGGTCGAATTCTTCCTTCTCCATTTCTTGAAGCGCTTCCTTCGGCGCAGGAACAGCCGCCATGGCACACCCTTCACCCTTCAGGAAATCCTGAAATGCAAGGAGAATGTTTTTGTCGTCGTCCAGAACCAAGACCTTGGGCATGTGTGTCATCTGAATGCAGCTTTCGGCCTTAGAAGGTCAAAAGGCGTGCCGCCGGCCATGCGACGGTTTAGGCCTATCCTGGAAGATTTTGAGCGGGTATGAAGATGAATTTAACCTGGAGTGACAAGCGACGCTTGTCAGGTGTAAAGCTAAAGTGGCAGGCTTCTAAACCCTGAGATTGTTTTGGACCTTCGCTAGCTCAGGCGTTACTATGCTACGCCCATCGTGACCGCGGGATATATGAGAGGGAGGAGAATTCTGAAACTAGTTCCGGCGCCGGGCCTGCTTTCCGCGGTTATTATTCCGCCGTGCCCGTTTACGACGCGCTTCGCCATCGAGAGACCCAACCCGGTTCCGTTTGATTTTGTCGTGAAGAATGGATCGAATATTTTTGCGATATTCCCCTTTTCAATCCCCGGGCCGGTATCGCTTATTTCAACGAGAACGCATTCGGTCCCTTTCTTGAGAACAATCTCTTCAAGGTCTGCCTGCTGTTCCGGAAGCGAATCGGCCAATTCGACGTATGCAAAATCTCTCAGAGTCTTCCCCAGCCTGCTGTTTCTCGAGCTGACGAAAATCCGGGATTCGCCCTGAGTCCGTCTGGTGCCGGTCGGCACCGGGAAGTCGCGGCCTTCTATAGCCTGAACTGCATTCAGTATGATGTTAACCAATGCCTCTCTTAGATGAACGACGTCAAGCGACAAGTCAGGCAGCGACGGGTCCAGTTTTCTTTCCAGGCTGACGCCGGCCTTGTCCGCTCTCATTCTTACAAAGGCGATGCTCTCGTCGATGACCTTGTTGACGGAAGCCTTTTTGAAATCCATCTTGGTTGGTTTAGCGAACCCGAGTAATTCCGAGACTGTAGATTCCATACGGTAAGCAGAATTCAATGCCACCGTCAAAGATTCCTTTTTTGAATTGTCCAGATCCTGAGATTCGCTGAACAGTTGGAGTATCATCTTGATCGAGGTCAGCGAATTCCTGAATTCGTGTGCGATGAAGGCCGCCAGTTCTCCCATCGTGGCCAGCTTTTCGGTCTTGACCAGATGCTGCTCGAGACGTTTTCGATTCGTAACGTCGGTGACTATTTCAAGGACCGCGTCGACCCTCCCGTCCTTTTCCATCGGGACCGCGAAGTGTTCGATATACCTGTCCGTCCCGTCCGGATTCACAACCTGGTCGAGGTGTCCTTCGACCTCCCCGGATTGGATCACATTCTGGCTCATGCATGTCTGGCAGAATCCTGCGCCGCAGAAGAAATCCCGGCAGTTCTTCCCGATTACTTCCTCCGGCTGGTACCCCGTCACCTTCGAGAAAGCCGCGCTGACAGTCTGAATTTTGAGTGTCCTATCAAGGACGAGGAGTGCGCTCGGAACATTATCGAGTATCGTCTGGAGTTTGGATTTTTCTTCGGATAGCTCTTTAGTCCGCTCCGCGACAGTCCTCTCCAGGCTCGCCCGGTGGTTCTGCAGCTCCTTGTCCCTTATCATCAGGGACTCTGCCATCGTATTGAACTGGTCGGCAAGCTTCTCAATCTCGTCTCGAGTATCGATTTTCAGCCGGTGGCCGTAGTTGCCTCCGGAGATGATCGCCGCCCCTTTTCTCATTTCTCCTATCGGTTTCGTAAACTGCCGGGTAGCGAGGAGGCTGAGCGTCACGGACAAAATCAGAAAACCGATGATGGCCGCTCCGAAAGCAAAGGTAGCAGAGTATACCGGAGCCATCAGGACTTCTTTTGGAATTGCCTCGACCACGAAGATCGGAATGGAAAATCCCCAATCCGGGCTTTGTCCGGCCTTGCGAATTGTAACCGGGAATAGCGGTGAATAAGATACCACCTGCTTTATCCCGGCAGTGATGATCCCCGTTTTGCCCGAGAGCAATTCCGATGAAACAGCCGGGGGATAATCATTGGAAATATTATCTTTCGCCAGCACAAAGAGCTTGTTGCGGTTCCGCCTGATTTGCGAGTCGTACAAAAAATGGCCGTCGCCGCTGACGAGGAGAACTCTTCGTTCGTATTTGTGAACGGAGTCCGATTCCATGATCTGGAAGAATTCCGACGCGTAAATGTCTGCCACCAGTATTCCGGCTCGTTTTGTTCCGGCAAAAAGGGGCGTCGCAAAACTCACCACCGCAACGCGTCTTCCGTTTTCTCCCATGACTTCAGCCGGAGAAAATGCGGACTGGCCTTCCTTCAGCGAGTCGGTAAGAAGAACGTAGTAGTATTCCTTGATACGGCTGAGCGCCTTTGCGGGAGAAACCGCGAAGCGGTCGTGATAGAAATTGCCGGAAGTGGATCCGACCCTCATGATCTCGGAGCCGGTCCGGTCTAACAGTCTGATCCTATAGTAAATTTTCTTTGTCCCGACAAAATCAAGAAGTTCATGTTCCAGCGGGACGTTTCTACCGGAAGTTTCGCCGGCTACAAGTTGCTCGTCGACCTGCCGGAACGGAGATGAGTTCGACAGGAACCTCAAGTCCGTTTCCACACCTCCCAGAAAATCACCCGCGCGCTGTCGCAACATCTGGACATCGGAGTTGAGATCACGGGTAGCCGTGTTGACAAGATTGCCGGCAGTGGACCAGATCGCAAATATTCCGACCACCGCGATCGGAATTACGGAGAGGCCGGTGAACGCCACGATCAGCTTCGTCCTGATTGAAAGCCATGGGAAAAGGCGATTGAGGTTAATCAATGCGATCCCCGGAGTTTGTTGCGAAAATCATTTGCGTCGATCCCGTGCTTGGAGACAAGCCTCTGAAAGTTTTGGCGTGTCATCCCGGAGGACCGTGCGGCGGCGACTACGTTTCCCTGAGATTTCTTAAGAGCTTCTGTGACGAAAGACTTCTCGAAGTTGTCAATTGCCAGTTTTCTCCCCTCCGCAAAGATGCCGCTTTCGCTCCCCGCTTCGTGGCCCGATTGCTGGTTCGGAGCTTCTCCAAGGGCGCGGGAAGTAATCACCTCCTGCTTCGCCATGATCACCGCACGAGCCACGATGTTCTCAAGCTCGCGCACATTTCCGGGGTAAGGAAGTACTGCAAGCATTTTGAGCGCGTCGTCCGAAAAGCCGGTAATCTTCTTTTTGAAGCGCTCCGAATACTTCGCGAGGAAATAGTCTGCGAGAATCGGGATGTCTTCCTTTCGCTCGCGAAGCGGCGGGAGGCTGATAACAATGACGTTAAGCCGGTAGAACAGGTCCTTCCTGAAGTTTCCTCGCTTGACCTCTTCCTCTATGTCTTTGTTTGTGGCGGCAATGAACCGCGCGTTGACTTCCAGAGTCTCGTTTGAGCCGAGCCGCTCGAACTGGCGTTCCTGGAGCACCCTCAATAATTTTTGCTGGAGCATTTGAGAAAGATCGCCGATCTCATCAAGGAATATCGTGCCGTGTTTAGCTGCTTCGAACTTTCCGAGTTTTCGGTCATCGGCTCCGGTGAAGGCGCCTTTCTCGTAACCGAAGAGTTCGGATTCGAGAAGGGTTTCGGGAACCGCGGTGCAATTCACTGCGACAAAAGGCTGGTCCGTGTCTGCTCCGAAGCTGTGGATTGCCCTGGCCACGAGCTCTTTTCCCGTGCCGCTCTCGCCCAACAGCAGTACCGGAGTCAGGTTAGGCGTGGTCGACACCGAGCCTATCAACTTATAAATATTCTGCATCTGCGCGCTTTTCCCGACAAGCTCATATCTGTCTGTGAATTCGGCCTTGAGCGCATCCGTGGAATTCTTCGCACGATCGATTCCCTCAATCCTCGCGATAGCTTCGGCTGTTACCTTCCTCACCTGCTGGATGTCAAGCGGCTTCGTGAGATAGTCGAAGGCGCCGAACTGCATCGCCCGAACCGCGGTCTCGACTGTGCCGTATCCGGTGACCATTATGACGGGAAGCGTCGGATGAGTCTTCTTGATTTCCCGTAACGTGTCCAGGCCGTTCATCCCGGGCATGTTGATGTCCATGATTACGAGCGTCGGTTTTTCCGAAGGGAGTATCTCAAGCCCCTTAAACGCGTCGCGGGCTTCTGCGACGGCGTAGCCATCTTTGAGAAAGAGTTGTCTCAGCGCGTAGACGATGCCTTCATCGTCGTCTATGATCAATATTTTGTGCTTCTCAATATCCATAACTCTCGATTAATCTATCGGATGTGACGATCTTCTGCACGCTCCATACCGTCGATAAACAAGTTATTTGCGGAAGGCTAGTGAATCAAGAACCGCCGGCTTGGGGTAGAGGGCTTTTTTGAATCGCAATATAAGCACGCAGATAATACGGGAAAAAACAAGATAACTGCTGATCAGATTATTATTAATCGATGTATTAGCGAGAATCCGTGCCTTTTTCAGTGTACTCTGTGGGCAAAAATCTTAAAGTAGCCCACCACTCAGCCTGGAGGCTTCTGGCAGGAAGTCCGAAAGGAGTTATTCTAGAAGCTTGGCGGAAAAGCCACTCCAACAGGGATAATATGGATCATTACTAATTGCCACGCATCAAAAGGATAATAAAATCAGTGAGAATCCGCAACTTCAGTGTTTTCCGTGTTCAATGTTTTTCTTTTTCCTGCCACCGATCCACTTTTCGGACGGATGTCTAGCAAGCCCCCTTGAAGGCTTGAGCCAAACGTTGGCTTGTTTCATATGGCAGCCAAATCATGAGCAGATGCGTTCCGCCTCGGATAAAACAGCGGTTTCCGGGTCAGACGATTTTTCCACCAGGTCCTGCGTCTTTCGTAATTCGTCCGGATCCCTTTTCACCCAATGAGATCCGTCGGCTCCGTCTTCGATCCAGCTCTCCAATTCCTGGAAAGGAGGAGAACTTCCCCTCAGGTTTTTCGATCGACGATTTATATCATGCATGTTGAAATATTCCCTTCTAGTCATAATGCCTTTGAAATTCCCGCTTCATCTCATTCGCAAACGCCGCCGCCTGTCGCTCATCGCTGAACCAATCGGACGAGACCCTTTTCTTGAACCACAAGAATTTGATCCAGCGCCTCACAATCCAGGAAGCCGGATCAGATTCATGATGAATTAATTCAATGAAGCACTCTCTCGCATTCGATATGATCACAGTGTTCGGCATTCCTTTATCGCAACCAGTCTTTGAGGGCAAGCGCCATTTTCTCATGTCGTCCGAGGAGCCCTGTAACAAAACCGGCAGTGCCGGCATCGATATGTTCGCGGGGCGCGGTGGAACCGTCATTTCTCAACGCGTCGATTATGGATTCGTGGTCGTCGAGTAAAGCCTCGATTATTTGATTCTGTTTGGTGAACCTCTCGTTGTGTCTGCTCAGCCTGGTAATCGGCAGGAAGTCCGCCAGGATGGAAGGCGGCAGAACTCCGGACGTACGCATCCTTGTCCCCAGATCAGCCACGATTGTATCCATGGACTCATACTGCACTTTGAATAATTTGCGCAACTCGATCAGGTTGCGTCCGTGCACGTTGCGGTGTGCATCACGCGTTCTCATGGAAAGAACGAATTCGTCTGCCAGTAATCTGTCAAGACTTTCCCCATCCTTCCCACGTTTCATGCCTGTGCGTTCTATTTTTGCTCCCATTTGCAGAGATATTTCGTTTACAGTATTTACTCTTAACTCGTGTTGGCGGGTGGTGCATCAATTATCCCGCCTGCCGACCGAGACTCATGCCCTACCTGGGCAATGTGCGTAACACGCGTTCCATGAAGTTGGCTGCGGTGCGTTGGCCGAAATGCCTGATCAATCGTTTTGCAAGGTCAGGACAGGGGAAGATTCTTGCCTCCGAACATGGCCCTTTCTTTCCTCCAAAGGTAGAATCTGAAGCGCAGAAATCGCCATCTCCTGAAATCATATAGCCTGTGGATATTCAGCCAGGATACCCCGACAAGTTCTTTGTATTTAGCCGGGTTTCCGGAAATCAATTCGTCCAGAGATTTCCCCCACAGTCGCTTCCATTTTACTTTGATCCGTTCCCAATTCATATTGTACTTTCCTTCTTGCTGCTTAGTCGTGTACACCGGTGAGTGTCCGGATTGAACGGTCCTCCTCCCCGCGAAGATTTTGAATCGATGAGGATTCCGGAAGTACGGTCAGTTGCCGACCACAGAAATACTTCCGACAACCGTTTCGAGTGTACCGTCGGTATATTTATAATTTCTTACTTCCAGTCGATTGTGCAGTGTCAGCTTCTTCATAATATTCCGGACGTGAGCCCTAACGGAATGGGTGGGGGTATGGAGTTTCTCCCCTATTTCCTTATCGCTCAAGCCATTGCCGAGGAGTCCGAAGATCATTTTTTCAGGTCTCGTCATCCGCACGGGTTCAGTCACTTTTATTTTCTTCCCCTTGATCGCTTGTTCGACAATCCGGGAAAAGAGCGACTCCGCGAGCGTGGGCGGGAGGACCTGTCCGCCGCCCGCAACATCACGTATCGTAATGATAAAATCATCGAGTGATGTGTCCTTCAGGATGAAACCGGATGCACCGGCCTTCACGTATTGAACGACGTCTCCGTGAACGGGTGCCAGATCCATGACGACGACCCTGGCTTCCGGGAATTCCTTCTTCACAAGACCGACTACGTGCAGACTGTTCTGGCTCCGCAGGTTCAAATCGAGCAGAATCACGTTCGGTTTTAATTGATGGAGTTTAAGAACAGTGTTTTCACTGTCGCCGGATGTGGCAACTACCATAATGTTCGGCTGGCTTTTCAGAATCGCTTTGAGCCCTTCCCTGAGAAGCCGGTTCTTCTCGATGATTAGTAGTCTAATCTTCTTCATTTCATGCTCCTGATGATTGAGTAACGAACCGTTCGCTGGATTTATGCCCACCCCCCGCATAAGGGGAGGGCCGCTTCACGAATTCATTACATAATCAAGCTATGGGCAGCCGGGTGGGTATTCAATAGTCCGGTAGGATGAAAAACGGATTAGCTCTTAATTGGCAGCGGATTATTCTTCGATGAGCGAGATGTTTTCCTCCGCCTTCATCAGTTCCAGATTAGTCAGCGCATATTTTGCGATCTGGACGCGGGAACGAAGAAGGAGTTTCTCGAGTATGTTGTGAACATGGCTCTTTACGGTGTACGTGGAAAGATGGAGCTTGTCGGCAATTTCCTTGTTCGACAGCCCCTCCGATATCAACAGAATTACCTGGCGTTCGCGCTTTGTCATTCGGACGGATTCGGTGACGCGCGTGGAGATCGGCCCCCTGACGGCTTGTTCCACGATCTGGGAGAAAAGCGACCCGGTCATGAGACGCGGCAGAACCTTCTTTCCATGTGCGACCGCACGAATGGTTTTCAGAAAATTCTCCGTCGTGGCGCCTTTGAGCACGAAACCAGACACCCCTTCCCTTACGAAGAGCAATATATCCGTTTCTGTCGGAGCAAGATCCATTACGATGACCTTCGTCTCCGGAAAATGAGCCTTGACGGCTTTGACGATCTCGAGACTGTTCTGGTTTCTCAATCCGAGATCGAGAAGGAGCACATTCGGCTTCAGGTCACGAATAATCTGGATGGGCCTTTTTCGGCTGCCCGGCTCTGAGACGACCCTGATATCCGGCTGCCTTTTGATTATCGATGAAATACCCTCACGCAGCAGCGGGTTGTCTTCAATTATCAGTGTCCGAATCTTCTCAGCCAAACGTTCTCCGGTCCGGTATACCAATTACACATGGTGGCTTCTTACCACTCGATCGATGCCCGACATTGCGGGTGGAAAAAGTTACCCAATTCGACGGAGTTGTGCAATTGGGTGGATTTGACTCAACGCCTTTGCGTGAATTTCTCAAATGGATCGAGCACCGGGGATGTATGCAAGGAAAGGAGTTCTGAAGTCGGACTGAATTCCTAAGCCTTCCCCTCCTCCACAAGCCGCGGGACCAAAGCAGATTCCTTCCGGGTGCGGAGAGTTTCGGCGTTTTGAGATAGGGATTCGGGTCGTGGTACATCCCCCCCGACGGAAGACAGTTCCAGAGTGACCAGAGGTCCTTCTTAATTAAATCCGTATGGAAGTGGGGGATGTCTGACGTCTCCCACTCGAAAAAATGCCGGAACTGGAGGTCTGTATGAAGAAGCCGGCGGACTTCAGTGAAGTACTTGATCCTGCCGAATCCTTCGGACGACACGGCGCGCAACACGTTCATGAGGCGAGGTTTTACGGCGCCGGGCGTCATATCTAGGAATCTCTTTGTGAGTTCAAACGGCTCTGATCCCGCTTGGGTGCCGAGCCCCAGGACAAAGTTGGTCTGTATACAAGGAATATATTGGAAATTGGTGATTGGCAATTCAAGCAGCTCGACTTCATCGGCTGACGTCCCTGACCGTTTATACCTCACAGAGTGAACGGAGCCGACGTCCGGCTTTCCCCCGCATTTCTTGTCCATACTCGCCGGACTATATCTTTATCAAGAATCCGTTGTGTTTCCCTTTTTGCTTCTTGATCTTCCCCGAGGTCTGGCGCTGGGGCCTCTCGACTTCCTCTAAAGTTTTGCTCACCGAAACAGACATGTTGGAAAATACTATCCTGGGGTTATTATCCTCGGAGAATTCCCGGCGGAATTCGATGAGACTATCGGCAGCGGATTCCGAAAGCTGTCCGATCCCTTCGAAATCGAGAACAAGAGTAGCGGCACGTTGCCTCATATCGTCAAGATTTTCTCTCCACAGACTTACGGCAACCCTGACCAATCTATCGGCAGAATCCCGTGAATGCAACGCTTTCGGGATTGTAGCGGCTACTCGCACCGTGAATCTGGCATCGCATTTCTCTCTCACGCGTCTCCTTCTGTATAACTTAATATAACACCCACAGCCGCAGGAACCGAATGGCAAGTTGGCCTCCAACTCGTGGCGGTGCCGGCGTCGGGTAGACTGACTTGGTCAGCCGGATTGGTTTCCCGCTTGCCAATCGGGATAATTCGACCACGGCTTTCCTGATAAATCTCGTATACGGCAAGAATGTCCCCCCGGTCGGATTAGATCGGGGACGATGGAATTTGCATGAGAGGTCATTTGAGGTCACAACTTGGTCTTGCGAATATTTGCGTGGGAGATCTTGTCAGCATGCAGGGCGGCCTCCTGAAATTCAAAAATGAGCGAAGGGATTTCATTGCCGTTGCTATGGACCGCGTCGGCGGGTTCCAGCCTGGCCTTGTGGATTATGCCGGGAGCATAAAGTGTCTCCAAATTGAAATCATGAACATCCATGAGACCGGCGGGAAGTCCGCGATGTTTCCCATCCTCAACCGGAATTTCTGGGTCTTGAGCGATTCGAATCGTCTGCTCCGGTCGATTCGGTTGGAGACTTTATGTTGTTATGGATGCATTGGCCGGGGTGTGGGCCAAAGACAGAAAGTCCCGCCACGTTTTCTCATGTCGTGACTTCAGTCGAATCGTCAATCAGTCCATGGAGTTTAACAATTGCCGCGATTTGTGTGGGACGGAGGTGCCCCTTCAGTCGGTGTCGGTAGCCCGCTCTCGTGCGCTACTCGGCGTTCGAAACTTTCAATCCGTACCTGGTCAGACGCGACTTTACTTCGAGTATTTCGTCCTCAACTTGTTTTAGCCGTTCGACGTCCTTCTGTGCCAGGTTTTTCGGGATTAAGCTCCTTATACCAAACTGCTTCTCAAGCTGGGCATCGATCTCTTTGGCTTCCACCAGGAGGCGCTGGTATGTTTCTTCGTTCATAAGTCTCAAGTCTCTATTGTAAATCAACATCTGTGCGTGCTCTATAACCAACCGATGGAATATATACTGCGACCGGTACGGAGTGAACACGGTATATATCCGATGATGAGTCTGCCTCCGCACCTGCGTGTCGGAGCAAACTTCCGTGTGTAGATGCGAAGCCACACCGGCTTCACCAAACGAACCGTTCCGTCGGGCATAGCGAAGGCAGGAGTCTTTTTCCCGGGCCCGCCAGCTGTTGAGGAAATACAGTTTCGGAAATGCAATCGCGGCAAACAGGTTTTCATGCCTTCCATTTGCTCTCTGATTTCGATATCGGCCTTGTTGGATTCATTTCTCTCACGCTACTTATTAAACAAGGTACGTGCCACAACAGAAGCAGCCAGATGGAGCGAATTTGAGGCTCAGAACCTCATTTTTTTGGCCCCCGTTACAAATAGGTAACATAAATTTACTTAACCGTCCCACATTACCAAATGAGAACAAGTATCTGTTTCCTAAGGACGAGAAGGCCATTCCGGCCGACTTTGGCACGGTGGAATAATGAGACGCCTGTTTGACCAGCGAAGTTCTTATTTCACAGAATCCTGCGGGTCATGCAGAATGGGTCCAGAGGGAGGAACCCGGTCTCACCGGTTTCATTCCTCAATCCCGAGCGCCCTTATCAGCCACCGAAGAACAGAGTGCGTTAGCCCCTTCCAATCAAAAAGGAGACTTGAGTTGATGCTGGAACTTCCAGGAAGGATATTTGAAAATTGACCGAGTGCCGTAGAACAGCACT
>JAJYOS010000062.1 GCA_021796055.1 Bacteroidota bacterium | reverse complement strand
AAGGCGATCTTGAGAAGCTCATGGAAGAAATGCGGCTGCACAGCAATGAACTTCCGAAGAAGGTCAAAATTGTCGTCTTCACGAAAACAGATCTCGTCGATGAGGATACCTTGAAAGTTCTCAGCAAGATCGCTTTTCCAAGAAAGCTGAAGATACTTTTCGCCAGCGCCGTGACGGGGGACGGCATAGAGGAGCTCCTGAAAAAATTCTGGGACGCTTTGAAATGAAAGCCCATCGGTTGTTTTCAAGCGCCGGAAACGCACAAGGAACGCGGTGGCGCATCTTGATTTTGCCTCCAGCCTGAGATAAATTCTTCTGTAACCTCCGTCAGGGCTGTTATCTGAAATCCGAAGGCTTGGATTTCATTAAGAACCACCTCTTACTACCATCTGAGTTTCAACGATTCCAGTTGTGCTCTCCGAACACAGAGATTCATCAAACTTTCTTGTCGAAAAGGTGGGACGAAAGAACCCACTGACTATTGATCATGCATAGCGTCCCGTGTTTGAGCTGATCAACTTTCGATACATCCCTTGACGGCGGTAAGCGGTACTCCGCGAGCATTCTTAGATTTTTGACCTCTTCCTTAGAGGAAGGAGGAAAAAATGTCACAAGGATATCACGAGCCTACAGAAGACGTTCGGGCAAAAGGGCGTTCCGAAAGACTTCAGACGGCACTCGGTCATATCAATCAATCTCTGCTCCGCGCGGAATCGAAGGAAGACGTCATTAAGAAAGTCTGTGAAATAATGGTTAGCGAAGGTGGATACCTCATATCGTGGATCGGCTGGCTGAATCCGAGGACGCTAGTAGTGGTTCCCGCGGCATTTGCTGGCGCACCTTCTGAAGAATATCTTGGATCTGTCAGGGTCACGGCAAACGGAAGCGAGAAGGGACAGGGGCCGACGGGTACAGCATATCGCGAGCGGAGCAGTTTTGTCTGCAATGATTTTCTTTCCGACTCGCGCACTGAGCCCTGGCACGCTGCTGCCAGAAAGGCGGGCATTCGCGCTTCGGCCGCGTTCCCGTTTACCTGCGGCAGGTCGGAAGTGTGCGGTACGCTGAACGTGTATTCGGATGAGTTGAATTCTTTTGTGGATACCGACGTGGCGTTGCTTGAGGAGATCACTGCAGATGTTTCATACCGAATCGGGCAGCTAGAAAGAGCCGAAAAAGAAAATGGTCCGAAGCCCGAGTCCGGGGAACTGGAGAGAATGTTCAAGAAGTTCGCGGAGATGGCGGACGAAGTGTTCTGGATAACGCGGACTCAGCCCGAGTTGATGCTTTATGTCAATCCGGCGTTCGAAAAAGTGTGGGGCAGACCTGTGTCGGAGCTTTACAGGAATTCGAGGGTTTGGATGGATTCAATCCATCTCGATGACAGGCCTCGAGTCATGGAACTGTTTTCGAATTGGATGCAGCGGATACCGGGGTCGACTTACAACGTGGAGTTTCGCATTGTGAGGCCGGACGGGAAGCTGAGATGGATTCACGACAGAGGAGTCGCGCTCGTTGAAGCGGGCGAAGGGTCCACTAGTATGGCGGGAATTGCTGAAGACATAACAGATCGCAAGGTTACCGAAGAAGACCTTGTCCAGGCACGCGAGCGATATAAGAGCGTGCTTGATAACATGCTGGAAGGGTGCATGGTGATTGGGTATGACTGGACCTACCTCTACGTGAACGAGGCCGCTGCGCGTCACGGTTATCAGGAGAGAGAAAACCTGCTTGGACGAAAAATGACGTCGGTGTATCCGGGTGTCGAAAGGTCCGAAGTGTTTATGCGTTACAGACAGTGCATGGAGGAGAGGATGCCTCAGCGATTTGAATCGAGTTATACTTTCGAGGATGGCACTACAAACTGGTATGAGCTTCGGGTGACACCTGTCCCTGAAGGAATCTTTGTGCTGTCTCTCGACATTACGGAACGTGTCAGTCCGAGCAGAGGGGATGACAGAGTTTAGGAGAACACATGAAACCTGATTCAGTAGTGGGCATACGGACGAGAATATATGTGGGGTTCGGCGCACTCGTTTTTGTTTTGCTCGTGATTTTGATAACAGCCTATCTGGCTCTTGACGAATCTCAAAGAGCTCAGAGAAGAATTCTTGAATACAATTTTAGCAATTTATACGACCTTCCAAATTTCAGGGCGAATCTCAACGCGCAGCGTCTAATGGTAGCCCTGCTCCTCGAGAGCCCCGAAGCGAGCTGGGATTCGCTGGCGGATGAGCTTGAGAGCCGTCGCAAGACCGCCGACAGCCTGATAAATAATCTCATTCTGAGATTCCGTGATTTCCCAGACGAGTCGGAACGGCTTGGGGTGCTAATTGCCACAAGAGACAGGTACAACAAGGTGCAGGATTTCCAATTGGAGCTCATGGCCGATGGAAAGAAAGATTACGCGAAAGAATTGTTCCTAAGATCTCAAATGGAAAATTATGCCAGGATGCGTTCCGTAGCAGGTGAGCTCGAAGAGATGGAACTGCGCGAAGCGCGCGATATAGTCGGTCGTGCCGAGGATGATGCCGCTTTGAGAGGTCGGGAATTTCTCCTCCTTGGAGTAATCGGAATAGTGATGGCAGCGGCGCTCGCCGTGTACATGAGCCGCACAATTTCTTCGTATGTCTTCGAAGTCGGTTCGGCGGAAAAGTCTGGGGCAAAGGCGACCAGGGCTCTAAAAATGTTGAACGCCAGCAGAGCTGCCGCAATCCGCGCCCACGATGAGACTCAACTCCTCGAGGATGTTTGCCGCGCTATCATCGAGATGGGAAGCTACAAGATGGCCTGGGTAGGCTACGCCGATGACGATAAGAACAAATCGGTGCGCGCGATGGCTTACGCGGGCGAAGACGGCGAGTATATCGAACACGCAAAGGTCTCCTGGGGTGACAACGAGAGAGGGCGGGGGCCTACCGGCACTTGCATCAGAACCGGCGAGGTTGTTATCGCGAGGGATACTTCCACTGAACCCGGCTTCGAACCCTGGCGCTTCAGGGCGGTGGAAAAAGGATATCGCTCGTCTGCCACGATTCCTCTCAGATGCGATGGGAGGACCTACGGTGCGCTGATGGTTTATTCCTCTGTCGCTGACGCGTTCGACGAGACGGAAATAGAGCTCTTGAAAGAACTCGCGAACGATCTGGCATACTCCACGACATCACTGCGGGACCAATCGGCGCGCTCTATGGCCGAGAAGAGAGCCCGCGAGTCCGCTGCTTATGCAAGGAGCCTGTTGGAAGCGAGCGTAGACCCTTTGATAGCGGTGAGTCCTCTCGGAAAGATCACCGATGTCAATCTCGCGATGGAGGAAGCCATCGGTCAAAGCCGGGCGGAACTTGTCGGACGTGACTTTTCAGAGTGCTTTTGGGAGCCGAAAAAGGCAGAAGAGGGGCATAGGAGAGTTCTTACGGATGGGACTATTCGTGATTTCGCGTTGACGCTTCGTCATAAGTCCGGATTGCCCGTGAGCGTGATGTACAGTGCGAACATATATCGGAACGATTCCGGAGAACTGCAGGGGGTCTTTGCCTCTGTGAGGGAAAACTCCAAAGGCTGATGAAGAATGAAGTGTGACCGTCGACTCTTGGTTTTAGGAGTAAACGGCCACACTTTGGATTGCACACTAAGCTTTTATCTCCGACAGAGATTTCAGGATTATCTCTATTCCCTCATCGACTTCAGGTTGGCTTAAGTTTAACGGCGGTCTGAAGCGTATCGTGCGCTCGCCGCATCCAATTAGCAACAGCCCCTTGTCGAACACCCTGCGCCGCAGTTCCAGTCTCTTCTCCGCGGAAGGCATATCGAACGCGCAGAACAAGCCTAGTCCTCGAGGATTAATGACAAGCGATTGGTAGTCCTCACTCATCTCTGAGATTCTCTTCAATAAATATTCTCCCACCTTTGCCGCGTTCTCGACCAGCCGTGCCTCGTCGATTAGCGCAACGAATTTCGTGAAGCGTACCATGTCCGTCAGGTTGCCCCCGAAGGTGCTGTTGAGTCTTCCGGGTGTGGTGAATACGTTGTCATCCAGCTCGTCGAATTTCCTGCCGGCGAGCACGCCGCAAACCTGGGTTTTTTTGCCGAACGATATTGCGTCTGGCTCGATAAAATGCTGGTGTGCCCACATCTTGCCCGTCAGCCCTATGCCTGTTTGCACCTCGTCCATAATCATGATGATGTCATTCTCGGAGCAAATTTCGCGAAGCTTCTCAAAGAATTCCTTGCGGAAGTGATTGTCGCCCCCCTCCGCCTGTATAGGTTCGATTATCAGGGCGGCGATGTCCTTCCCGAATTCCGTTATCGCCTGCTTTATCTGGCTAATCGCGATTTCTTCCTCATGTTTGACGAAGTTGAGGTTCTCCTCGTTGAGCGGAAATCGCGCGGCTGGATTGTGAACGCGCGGCCACCTGAATTTTGGGAAGTATTTTGTCTTGATGGGATCTGTGTTTGTCAGTGAAAGCGTATAGCCGGTGCGTCCGTGGAACGCGCGTCTGAAGTGGATTACCTTCAACCTGTCTTCATCGTTGTCAGTCTTATATATTCCGCTCACCAGATTTTTTCTCATCCTATAGTCGAAAGCCGCTTTCAGCGCGTTCTCGACAGCGAGTCCGCCTCCCTCGATGAGAAAAGCATGCGGGAGGTAATCCGGAATCGCGACCTTGGAAAAGGTATCCATGAACTCGGCCATTTCTACCGTGTATGAGTCCGAGCTCGAAGGTTTATGCACGGAGACCCTCGCAAGTTTCTCGAGGAACTCAGGTGTCGTCATTCTCGGGTGGTTGAATCCGACGGGGGACGAGGCAAAGAATGTGAAGAAGTCGAGGAAGTATTTCTTCCTTTTTGAATCGAACACATACGATCCTTTGCTTCGCTTCAGGTCGAAAATGATGTCGAAGCCGTCAACAAGGAGATGTTTGCGGAGGATATCCATGACTCTTTCCGGGGTCACGCTTGCGGAGTAGGCGATAGTGCCCGCGCTGACATCGTGCTCCTTTTCTCTCGCGCCGGCGGCTCTGTTTTGTGTGTCATTCATTGTCATAAATCACCTTTTGGGAGTTTAGTTGTTCTTCCGGTTGTTGCCGGGGTTGTCGGAATATGTGTCTATTTGTGCTCGCTGCAGCCTGTCACTATAATCGACGTAGACGGTTTTTGTCTCCGTGAAGAAGTCGAAGGCGCTCGCGCCGCCCTCGCGGTGGCCGTTCCCGGTCTGTTTGACTCCGCCGAACGGCATGTGCGTCTCCGCGCCGATTGTCGGCGCGTTTATGTAAGTTATCCCCGCTTTAATGTCGCGTATCGCTTTGAACGCGTGATTTATGTTCCTGGTGTAGACGGCGGAACTCAATCCGTAAATGGTCCCGTTGAGAAGTTCGATCGCGTGCTCAATAGATCCGGCCTTCATGACGCTCAGCACTGGGCCGAAAATCTCTTCGCGGGCGATCGTCATTCCCGGTGTCACGTCCGCAAATATCGTCGGCTTGTAGAACCACCCTTTGTCGAGATTGCCTCCAGTTGCCGCCTCGCCACCGATGACAAGCCTCGCGCCTTCTTTCCTGCCGATCTCAACGTAAGAATGCACTTTCGCGCGCTGCGCTTCGTTGACGCAAGGGCCGACTTCCACCGATTCGTCAAGTCCGTTTCCGAGTCTCAGCTTTGAGGCGCGCTCAGCCAGCATGTCGATAAACTTCTCGTATATTTTCTCGTGAACTATCAGGCGACTGGTCGCGGTGCATCTCTGTCCGGTTGTTCCGAAAGCTCCCCACAGCACTCCGTCGAGCGCCAATTCGAGGTTCGCGTCGTCCATTACTATTTCAGCGTTTTTCCCTCCGAGCTCAAGCGAGACGCGCTTGAGAGACTTTGACGCGATTTCGGAAATTTTCTTCCCAACGGCCGTCGATCCCGTAAAGCTCACAAGTTCGACATCCTGGTGTTCCACGATCGCGATCCCGACTTCGTTGCCTCCTCCATGAACTATATTAACGACGCCGTCGGGCACGCCCGCCTCAACGAGAATCTCCACTAGCGTAGCAGCGGTCTTCGGCGTGTCGGAGGCAGGTTTGAATACGATTGTATCTCCCGAAACGAGCGCGGGGAAAATCTTCCATGTCGGGATTGCCATTGGGAAGTTCCACGGGCTGATCACTCCCGCGACGCCGACCGGAACCTTCATGGACATTGTGAATTTGTCTTTCAGCTCGCTTGGCGCCGTGACACCGAACATCCGTCTGCCTTCGCTTGCCGAGTAGAATGCTGTGTCTATCCCTTCCTGGACGTCACCGCGAGTCTCGAGAAGGACCTTCCCCATCTCTCGCGTCATTTCACTGGCGATTTCGTCCTTACGAGCTACCATGATGTCGCCCGCCTTTTTGACTATGTCCCCCCTTCGCGGAGCAGGGTAAAGACTCCACTCTTTGAAAGCTTGTCTTGCTGCGTCCACCGCCGCGTCGACGTCTCTGGCGTCGCTCTTCGGAAATATCCCTACAACTTCGTCCCACTCGGCCGGATTTCGGTTCTCGAATGTTCTTCCCGATATGGCGTCTGTTTCCTTGCCGCCGATGAGATTCCTAAATGCTTTTGGCATCATGAGCTCCCGGTTTAGTATGTAACGGAATGGTTTGTTTATCTGTATCTTACATCTTTATTGCCTTCGCGTCCTTGCTGAGAAAGAGAGTATGAATCCCGATACTCATGTCGATCATGGTGGCGTGGCAGCCGGGGTCTTCCGGCGAGTCACGCGCTAGATTTCCTAATTTGGACTGAAAAAAAGAACTATAGAAAGTATCAGCACGAGTATCGGAAGCAGAGAGAAAAAAAGGACATAGTGAAGGGGCCTGCTGAGAACGAGCTCGTCATCACGGAAAAGGAGTTTGCTCACGAGATGCGAGCCCGCGACTGACGAGCCCCCCGCCAGAACTATCAGGGTTATAGCCTTGATAGGTCCCATTGAAAACTTGAGAAATGTGATCTGCGCCGCCATTGCAATAGTCAATCCCACGAGGAGCCCGTAGAACCCACCGAGCCACACCAGGAAAGGCTTGTTTTGCATGAGCGACGAAGATTTCATTCTTTAAGACCAAGACTCTTGTAAATGTAATCCACGTTTCCAAGCAGCGAATTAAGGTCGAAGACCTTCTCGAGCTCAGTGCGTGTAATCTTCTCGGCGACTTCATGATCGTTGGCAAGCGCCGTCAGGAAATCTTCTCCGGTTTCCCAGCAGTGCATCGCGTTCCTCTGCACAAGCGCGTACGCCTGTTCACGAGTCAGCCCCTTTTCGATGAGCTTAAGGAGAACGTCTTCAGAGAAGAACAGGCCGTGCGTAATCTGCAGGTTCTTCTGCATCTTCTCTGGGTAAACCACGAAGTCTCTAAAAATCTTCTGCGATTCAAGTATCATGAAATCGAGACCCAGCGTCGCGTCTGGGAATATGACTCTTTCGACGGAGGAGTGTGAAATGTCCCTTTCGTGCCAGAGAGCCTGGTTCTCGAGCGCGGACATGGCGTACGACCTGATGAGCCGGGCTATGCCGCATATTCGCTCCGAGTTGACAGGGTTACGCTTGTGAGGCATTGCAGAAGAGCCTTTTTGGCCTCTTGTGAATGGCTCCTCAGCTTCGAGCACCTCGGTGCGCTGAAGATGACGTACCTCGAGGGCCATTTTCTCCAGAGTGCCGGCGACTACTGCGAGCACCGTCATGAATTGAGCGTGCCGGTCTCTCTGGATTACCTGCGTCGAAGCAATCGAAGGACGGAGGCCGAATTTTTTGGCGACATACTTTTCGACCTCGGGCGAAATGTGTGAAAAAGTTCCTACAGCTCCAGATATCTTGGCGACCGAAACTTCATCGTTGGCAATCTTCAGACGTTCGACGTCACGGCCGAGCTCATCGTACCAGACTGCCATCTTCAGCCCAAACGTGACGGGCTCAGCGTGGATCCCATGAGTGCGCCCTATCGTCGGAACGTTCTTATATTTCAGGCTCAATTTGCCGACCATATCACGAAGCTCCGTGAGATGTTTCCGGATTATATCTCCGGCCTGCTTCAACTGAATTGCTGAAGCGGTATCGAGCACATCGGACGACGTCATGCCGAGGTGCACAAAGCGCGCTGCCGGGCCGACGTTCTCGCTGACGTTCGTCAGAAAGGCTATGACATCGTGCTTGACAGTCCTTTCGATCTCGTCGATCCTGGCGACGTCGAACCTGGCCTTCCGCTTTACCTCTTCGACAGCTTCTTTAGGAACCCTGCCGAGGTTTGCCTGAGCTTCCATGGCCGCAATTTCAACATCTAGCCAAATCGTGAATTTATTCTCTTCACTCCAGACCCCGCTCATCTCCGCGGGGGAGTATCTCTTTATCATTTCTTGGGTTTCCTTCCAACCGTAAGTGTTATTGTCAAAAGCCTGTTATCGCGGAGTATTTCGAACGTGATTCTCTCTCCGGGCCTTAAGTCGTCAAGTTGCGATTGCAGGGAACCCGCGCTTCTCACCGGACGACCCTGGTATTTCAGTATGAGATCACCCGCCTCGAAGCCGCTTTTTCTTGCCGGGCTGCCGGAGTCGACGTTGCTCACAAGCGCGCCGGTCGGCTCGCTGAGTCCGAAGTACCTTGCCATCTGTTCGTCGAGGGACTGAAGCTGCAGGCCTGTCCACGCGTCTCGTTTTACCTTACCGTACTTTCGAAGTTCCTCCACAACGCGCTTTATTCTGTTTATCGGGATCGCGAAACCGTAACCTATGTAAGCGTTGCTTACACCCGCCGTGTATATCATTGTATTCATACCAATGACCCTTCCGTTCGCATCGACTAGCGGGCCTCCCGAGTTGCCGGGATTTATCGCGGCGTCTGTCTCGATCATGTTGCTGTAGTTTCTGGAGCCGATCTTTGCCAGGTTCATTCCGAGCGAACTCACGACCCCTACGGTCACGGTCGGCTTATCGTTTATGTCGAAGAGTCCGAATGGATTCCCGAAGGCGACCACCCATTCACCGACGAGTATGCTGTCGCTGTCTCCTAGTTTGCAGTAGGGGAGGTTGTGTCCGTCGATCTTGAGAAGCGCGACATCCGCCTGATCATCCTGGCCGATTATAGTTGCGCTTCGCTTACTTCCGTCGGTCATCGTCACGATAATCTTCGTCGCGTTCTTCACCACATGTTCGTTTGTGACAATGTAACCGTCAGGCGAAATCACGAATCCTGATCCGAGACTCCGTACTTCGATTTTCTGAGAACCGAAGAATTGCCTGAAGAAGGGATCGTTACCGAAGAACTCCCGCAGCATAGGGTCGTTCATCGAGAACGGGCTTTGCTGTTCCTGCACCGCCGTAACGTTGATTCCGACGACTGCCGGGCTAACTTCCCGCACGGCCTTTGTAATTGCCGTTTGTCTGCTGCTCGTAGGATCATCATTGGCAGCCGCGCGTTGTGCCGCGACGAGATTGCCAGATAGAAGTGTGACAAAAAGTGCGACCGCGACGAGGCGTGAAAAGAATCGCGATTCCCGGTCTTGTTGAAGCCGCGTCTTGTAAGAGTCGAATCGCGTGAATGAAATTCTTTTAAGCATCCTTTATCTCTGTCTTCAATGGTGTAAGATGTTTAGAGAGTACAGCCAAGATTAAACCGGCGGAAAGCATTAGAGGCACCGGCGCCGGATACATTTTCACAAATAAAGGTACAGACGCGAGCGCTATCCCGATAACACTCGATAAGTACAACTTAACGCTGAGCATCCTCAGCATGAAATAGATGAACAGGTACAGAGGCACTGCTAGCGGTTGAAGAACCAATAGCGCTCCCGCCGCTGTCGCGAGTCCCCGTCCGCCTTTGAAACCCACATACAAAGAATAATTGTGTCCGATCACAACAAAGAGCGCGGCGGTCAAACCTATTATTATTCCATAATTCCAGAAGGAAAGGGAAGTCACCAAGAATCCTTTGGACATATCAATTAAGGCGACAACGATCCCTATGGACTTTGAACCGGTGACTTCATAAGCGTTCATGGCGCCTAAATTCCCGCTTCCGTTCCTTGAAAGATCTATTTTTCGAAAGTGCTTCCCAATCACGTAGGCCGTCGGAAATGATCCAACCAGGTAAGATACAATGGCGGCGCTTAGTCCTAACATTTGGAATATTATGCAAAAAGGGACTGAATTTCAATCCTCCTGGAAGGCCGACATGGGAGCGGCATGGAAGTCATCGCCGAAAGTTTTGGTGGTGAGGCGATCCCTTGCATGGCGGGGTGATTTCACTTCGAACGCGCGGGGAAGACGCGGTAGAAGGAGTTATGCCATCATTGGGAGAGTACCGAAAGACCTCAGTCTGATTCTCGGTCTGGAAAGTCGACCCCTTCGGGGGTGCTTAGTATGTGAGAGTTATGACATACTTGCCGCTATATGATCCCGCGGATGTGTAGTCCGTGTGAAGGGAGCCTCCCAAGTGAAAGCGGAGCAGCCCGTTTGAACCGAACGAGGCCGTCCCGCCGGTAGTGGAAGGGAAAGAGCGTTTCCTTCCCCTTACAGAATCGCCGGAGCTCCAAACGGTGATATCGGACGAAAGCGCGATGGGTCTACCAGCGGCGCTGTGAAGCACAACCATCGGCGGAATAGAAACGCTTATTCGCGATCTGGGTTGCCCGTTGATGGTGAGAAATCCACTGTCTTGCTTGGAGTGCGTACTTTGCCGGAGCCCGTCAGCAATGGTGAAATTTTCAAACAGCATACCGTCGAAAGCGGTCACGGCTGTTGCCTGCACAATTTGAATTGTTACACTGAGCGATGTGTTCGCGTTTGACTGCGCTGCGCAAATGCCCGGCATCCCGGCTGAAATCCCAAAAAATGCCAGAAATCCTACTACCACGACTCGCTGCACCATTGCTCCTTTGAATACCCAAGATGGAATCAAGCAGACGCTGTCACTGCCGATGCAACGTCCTGGTACGATTTTAGCTCGCGCCCTTAACAAAGTCAAGCTTGGGAGGCGATGTGTGTGCGCCGTCAACAAATCGATTCAGGCGCAAAATCAGAAAAGTTCCTATGAAACAGATCTGGAGTGATTCAGCTCTATCGCATTGATCGGTGTTCCTTTTTGGGGGGAGCAGTCTGGTCGGCGGAAATGGGTTCCGGCGTCGAGCTCAGTAGGCGATAGTCATTGTGAAATCGCCGGTATAGACTCCAAGAGGCTGATCAGCGGAGAGTTTTGCCGAGCCGCCTACCCAGAAATGGTATCTACCTTTTGAGTTTGTGACGAGGCCGGTCCCGTTGTTGATGAGGACGGCGTGAGTCTGAACTCTGGAGGAACTTCCCGCAAGTTTGCCGGAGAACGCTATCGAATTGCCCGCGGATATTAATTTGTCGGAAGCGTAAGTCACTATAATCGGAGTGTGTGGCGAGGAAGCGAATGTGAAGTATGCCGCCGAGCCCCCTCCTGTTATCGGGTTCACATCAACCTGGGTGATTCCCTGTTCCACTGTCCCGAGATCGAGATTTCGAACGGTCGATAGCGAAACGAGGCCTTTTATTACTATGTTCGCCGAAACGAATGCCGTGGTTGTCTGGGCGGCAGCGTTTGACATGCTAAGGATGAGGAACGCGGCGATTAGCGTCTGTCTTACGATACCACTCTCTATATTCAAACGGAACGGTGGATTGACTTTCTCCATCGTTACCAATATCAGATATCAGTGGGAGTCAAGCAAGTACTGGGGATATCTCGTGACCGATTTGCATTCCCGTAAAGAAGCTGTTTTATCGGCCTCGAAGCGCTTCAGTAAGTCACAGTCAGGTCGAACGTGCCCTGGTAAGCTCCCGCAGGGAGGGTGTTCGTAATCGGCGCGGTCGTGCCGCCAACCCAGAAGTAGTAGTAACCTGTACCGCTGGTTGTCACGTTTGAGCCGCTCGACACGGAAGTAGCGGAGGTCTGATTTGTAGAAGTGGTAGCTCCCACAAGTGAAGGGGTCCAGCTGATACTTCCAGTTGTAAAGGTCATCGGAGTGTTCGTGTAGGAGACTGAGCAGGAATGATTCGCCGAGGTCTGCAAAATTAGATATGCCGCCTCGGTCCCGTCGGAATTGGGATTGACTGCAGCCGCGGTTGAGTCCTGAACATGAGAAGGGAAATTGAGGTCACGCACCGTTGTCACGGTCACCTGGGCGTTTACGGTGAGGTTGACGGTAGCTGTCGCGGTGCCTGAGACCTGGGCAAAAGAATTGGTAGCCCAAAATGCGGTAAGGACTAGCGCGATTGAAATATATCTTTTCATACAAAACTCCGTGCTGGGTGGCCTAAAGCCTTTGCTGAAATGGTCTAATGCTCACTCAAAAAAAATAGTTATCATTGCATCTCTTGATGCAACACTCCCTTACATGGTCTCAAAAAGACCGCCGTGTGCCGGCCGGCGCGTACGGTGGAGAGCGTCCGTGCTATCTAATGCAACGCTTATGCCGAGATCAATACTTTCAATTTAGCCCGATAGCAACGTGTTGGTGAAACCGTCACTGCTTGTATCGTAACATTTCCGTAATCGCGCGTTACTATTTCCCTACGCATGGCCGAGGGGGTCCGTCAGCGGATTTTGCTGGCATTGAGTTCCGTTACCCCATTCCAAAGGAGAGGCGGAAGAAGGCATCTTCACCGCAAGATTAATGTGGTTCGTAAAGGGCGATATGCGGACTGCGGATAGAATTAGACTAGAGCTGCCCGGCCCTATTCGTGGACGGCTCCGCGTGTGCCGACTTAGAAATTGGAGAGGAGCTTTTCGTTTGAAGGGTAGCGATGGATCAGTTTAAGAACGTTCTGCATCGCTTCGCGGGGAGACATTCGAGCAATGGATCTCCTGAGCTCCTGATGCTCTCTAAGCGAATCGCCGAAGAGGAGTTCTTCCCGTCGTGTTCCTGAGACGCCGAGATTAATCGCGGGGAAAATCCTTTCATTGGCCAGATCCCGGTCAAGGACGAGCTCCATGTTTCCGGTCCCTTTGAATTCCTGAAAGATGAGCTCGTCCATTCGAGAGTTGGTATCGACGAGTATAGTGGCGATAATGGTTAGTGAACCCGCCCCTTCGAATTTTCTAGCGGCTCCGAATATTCTCTTGGGAACTTCGAGCGCTCTTATATCCACTCCGCCGGACATCGTCCTGCCGCTACTTTTCTGGTGGACGTTGAACGCGCGTCCGAGTCTTGTAAGGGAATCGAGGAGGAGGACGACATCTCTGCCGGTTTCGACTTTTCTTTTCGCGTACTCAGGGACCAGCTGCGCGAGCCTGACGTGGCTCGCGAGGTCGTTATCGTTGGAACTCGCGAAGACCTCACCGCGCACTGACCGCTTCATATCGGTAACCTCCTCGGGACGTTCGTCGATAAGGAGGACGATCAGATCCATATTCGGATTATTCTGACTGATGGCATGGGCGATCTGCTGCATCAAGATCGTCTTTCCAGCCTTGGGAGGCGAGACTATGAGAGCGCGCTGTCCTTTGCCGAGAGGGCAGAAGAGGTCGACAATGCGCATAGCGGGATCGGAGCCCGGTCCTTCGAGCCTTATCAGCTCGTTCGGCGAAACCGCGTCGTGCGCTGAGAACTCCGCCAATGTCTTCCATTCATCCGGATTGACGCCGTTGATTGTTTCGATGTTCTTTGCCTCAAGTCCCTTCCCATTTCCGTTGGCCGCGCTTCCCGAGATTAGGACTCCCTGGCGCAGGTTATATCGAGAGATCATGGATTCAGGGACGAAGATGTCGCTCTTGCTCTGACCAAGTGAAAGCGTGAGGTTTCTTATGAAGCCTCTTTCACGAGGCTGCCGGTTAAACCGGTCGCCACGCGAATGCTGTGCCCCTTTGGGACCACCTCGTCC